>NZ_RAWA01000037.1 GCF_003611675.1 Corallococcus sp. CA053C | reverse complement strand
GGTACGGGGGCGCGAGCGGCACGGGGAGTTTTCCGTTCGGGCATCTGGACGGAGGGCCGTGGCGTCCTCCGGAGGGGCTGAGTGAGCCCGAGGACGTGGGGCACGCGGAGTTCATCCTCGACGACCTGGAGCACCTGCTGCCGGAGCTGCCGAAGCACGGCGTGCTGCTGGCCGCGCCGCGCTGGATGGCGGTGGGGCAGACGGTGGATTCGCCCGCGCTGCGGCGGGCTGGAATCACGCAGGAGGAGGCCGGAGGGTTTGGCCTGTTCAACGCGGCCGCGCATGACATGGACGAAGAGGATGATTGAGGGCACTCGGTGGTGTCTGGTTGGGATGATCACCCTGCTCTGCCTGTCCTGTGCTTCGACGGGTCCGAGCCGCTACGAGCAGACCGATTCCGCGACGAGCGCATGCCTTCGGAACCCCGCCTGTTACAACCTGCCGGGCAATGAAGCCGTGCTCCCCTGGGTGGGCCAGGCCGCGAGGGCGGCGGCGACCGCCAGCGCCACGTTGCGCGTCCTGGAAGCCGCGGACGTGGCACGCATCGAGTACCTGCTGGTGGAGTGCGCCAAGGAGGCGAACTTCAAGGTCAACGAGCGCGAGTACGGCGAAGGGAAGATTCCAGATGATGACGAGTGCAAACGGGTGGTCGGCAAGGACAAGGATGGCCTCCCCATCGCCCGGCAGATGGAGCTGGGCAAGCTGAAGCACGACCGTGCCTTCAGGTGCGTCCAAGAAGAGATCGTCCGGCTCTTCCCCGACCACGTCTCCATCGAGCCGCGCTATGGACCCAATGACAAATCGGGTGGATACGCACTAACGGGTCGTTGGACGAAGTCGATGAAGCCCGATGTCGTCCTCCACGCATCAGGCCAGCCAGATCAGATCCAATGCATCTACGACTTCAAATTTCCATGCACCAAGCTCAGCAAGGCTGACCCGCTCTCCAACTCCGACACGCTAACGCAGTTGGGGCGCTACAAAGACCTGGGTAGAAACTGCAAACCCGCCATCGTGACGCCTCAAATGGGAGTCGTTCGTGAGTAGGTATTCCCCCTTGCAGCACTTCGCCAATCAACTCCCAAGGGTCCAGCTCGTGGTGCGCATCGTCTTCTACCTGCGCCACGACCATCGGGCGCTCGCACCACTGATGCAGCAAGTGCTCGATGTGTATCTCCGACACATCGAGAATGACGCCAACACATTGACGACGGGTTACGACTTCGACCTCAGGGAAGAGTCTTTCCCGCTCACGGCCGCTGCCTGGGAAGACATCCGCAAGCAACTGGAGACACCCCGCATCGGCTTCCTGGAGGACATGGAAGAGGATTCCCTTTGGTTTCGCATCTTGACCAAGCGGGCGTTTGAGACCTGGGTACTCCTGACAGGAGACACCTTCGATCCGAGTGGCTATGAATTCAGCTATCGCACTCGGCTGCCCTGGCGTGAGACCTCGTCTGAGCTCAGCGAGGTGAGCGTCAGTGTTCCGCTCCGATTCCTGGCCGACCACGGCCCCGACAAGGCTCGTGAGCTGGCCCTGGCGCTCGCGGCCCCCCTACCCTTCGTGACGGGTCATACCGGATTGTCCCTCTCCTTTACGCGGGGCCGGTCGAGGCTCCTCTCCATCATCAAGGACAACCTCTTCCGGCATCCTGGCTGGGGCGTGCCGGGCGTAGCGACGGCCCTGCGCCTGGGCAACCACATTGACGACGTGCACTGGCTGAACTTCCTGGGCCCGCCCGTGCTCGAAGCCGTGGGCGGCCCGCAGGCACTTCGCTCCCGCCTGAGCGATCCGGACACCACCGTCGAGGAACTCAGCGGAGGACGTGCGCTGATCAGCCTTGGAGCTGCCCCGCTGGCGGGCAACACGAAGCTCGACGAACCCCTGCCGGCGTACCGTGAGTTCGCCAGAGTCCTGGAACCCTGGCTCTACCCCGACCTCCCCTTCACCGCCTTTGACGGGTTCACGGAAGAGGAAGCCCGTCGCTGGTGGCGCCGCTTCCTCGATTGATCAACCGCAGAGGATTTTTCTCGCGCGTTGCCCGCGCACCCGACCCGCTGCTAAGCCGCTGCCGGTTGCTCACGGTGGGCGGACGCGCTTGCGTCCGTGCCGGCCTCGCGGATCGGAGTTCGTTCGATGCGGTCACAGCACGCTGTCTGGAGCAGGATCCTGGTGTTGGTGGCGGGCGTGAGCCTTCTGGCTTGTAGCTCGAAGGAGCACCCGAACCCGGGCGATGGCGCTCCCACGTCCGCGAAGACCCCGCTGGCCTCCGCGCCGGGCTGGACCGCCACCGCGCCCATGGCCCGCACACGCGCGCAACACGGCGCCGTCCTCCTCCCCTCCGGTGAGCTCCTCGTCGTCAACGGCGTCAACAGGACCGGGTTCGTCAGCGTGGCGGAGCTCTACAACCCCGCCACCGGCACCTGGCGCGATGCCGGCGACTCCGGCATCCAGGGCAACGTCTCCCAGGCCGTGCTGCTCCCCAACGGCAAGGTGCTCGTGCTGACCGACGGCTCCATCTCGGGACGGCTCTACGACCCCGCGTCGGGCACGTGGACCCCCACGGGCAACATGGCGCAGACCCGCGGGCTGCCCACCGTCACGCTGCTGAACTCGGGGCAGGCGCTGGTCGCGGGTGGCACCGGGAGCGGCGGCGTCCGGCTCACCTCCGCGGAGCTGTACGACCCCGCGAGCAACACGTTCCTCCCCACCGGTGCCATGACCCTGGGCCGGGGCGCGCACTCCACCACGCTGCTGCGGAATGGGCGGGTGCTCGCGGTGAGCGGCTTCAACCAGGCGGGCGAGGTCCCTGGCGCCGACCTCTACGATCCCACGACCGGCACCTGGACCGCCGCCGCGTCCCCGCTGACGCCCCGGCACTACTTCACCAGCACGCTGCTGCCCGACGGCCGCGTGCTCGTCGCGGGCGGGTTCACCGCGGGGGGCGTGACCCCCGCTTCGGAAATCTATGACCCGGCGGCCAACACCTGGACCGCCACCGCCAGCCTCGCGTTCCCTCGCTCGGGCCATTCGGCCACGCTGCTGCCCGATGGCAGGGTCCTGGTCGCGGGCGGCTCCGATTCCGCGAGGAATGCGCAGGTCGTCTCGGAGGTCTACAACCCCGCGACCGGCCAGTGGACCGCCGCGGGCTCGATGAGCATCGGGCGCGAGAACCACACCGCGACCCTGCTGCCCTCCGGCAAGGTGCTGGTGGCAGGCGGGTACAGCAGCGCGCCCAGCCTCACCTTCTACGCGGAGGCGGAGCTGTACGACCCCGCCGTCAGCCGGTGGTCTCCCGCCGGGACCCTGGGCACGCCCCGGACCGACCCCGTCGTCGCGCTGCTGCCCACGGGCAGGGTGCTCGTCGCGGGTGGCCGTGAGGCAATCGGTGCCTCGTCGACGGCCGTGGAGCTGTATGACCGGACGGCGAACGCCTGGACTTCCGCACCGGCCCTCTCCACGCCGCGCGAGCGCGCCACCGCGACGGTCCTGCCCTCGGGTCAGGTGCTGGTCGCGGGCGGGCGGAACGGCACCACGTCGGTGACCGCCACCGAGCGCTACGATGCGGCGTCCAACGCCTGGACCCCCGCCGCGTCGCTCACGACTCCCCGGCACATCCACACCGCCACGCTCCTGAACGATGGAACGGTGCTGGCGGTCGGAGGTCAGCGCAACGTCACCGTGCTCGACGCCGTGGAGCGGTACACGCCGGGCAACAACACCTGGACCCCGGTGGCTACCGCCGCCACCCCGCGCGCCGCGCATGCCGCCGTGCTGCTCCCGGATGGCCGCGTGCTCGTCGCGGGCGGTCATGACAACTCCGGCGCGCCGCTCGCCTCGGCGGCGCTGTACGACCCCGCGACCAACGCCTGGGCTCCCGCGGCGAGCCTCGCCCAGGCCCGCGAGGAGCTGACGCTGACGCTGCTGCCCTCGGGCCAGGTCCTCGCGACCGGCGGGCTCTCGGGCTTCACGGAGCTTGCGTCCGCGGAGCTCTACAACCCCGCAACGAACGGCTGGGCGAGCGTCGGGGCGCTCGCGCAGCCGCGCTGGCATCACACCGCCGCGCTGCTGCCCTCCGGCAAGGTCCTGGTCGCGGGCGGCCTGACCGTGGCGGGCGAGTTCGCCGACGCGGCGGAGGTCTACGACCCCGCCACCCGCGTCTGGAGCACCGTCAACGCCCCGGCCTCGCGCGGTGGGCTCGTCCTCGCCGCCCTGCCTTCGGGCGAGGCGCTCCTCGCGGGTGGCGCGACCGCCCCGAACGCCGAGCTGTTCGACGACACCGGCGCCCTCCCCGCGTGGAGGCCGGTGGTCACCCGTCCGGCCACCCTCGTCCCCGCCTGTCCGACCGTGCTCGAGGGCCTGCTGTTCCGGGGCATCTCCGGCGCGAGCGGAGGCACCTCCACCGGCGACTCCCCCACCGACTTCCCCCTCGTGCGCCTCCAGGCCGCGGAGGGCGGGCGTCTCCTGACGCTCCCCAGCTCCGACACGTCGTCCACGCGCGCGACCGTGACCGTCCCCGTCAGCGTTCCGCTGGGGCCCTATGCGCTCAGCGTCTTCGCCAATGGCATCCCCGGCGGACGCATGGTGCAGCTGGTCGCGAACCAGACGCCCACGGCGCTGAACCAGGACGTCGCCGCGGGCAAGGACACGCCGCTGGCCATCACCCTCACCGCGACCGACCCGGACGTGGGGCAGGTGCTGACCTGGACCGTGGTGCGCCAGCCGCTGCACGGCACGCTGAGCGGCACGCCGCCCGCCCTCACGTACACGCCCGCGCCGGGCTACGTCGGCGCGGACAGCTTCGACTTCCGCGTCCGGGACTGCGTCCAGGACAGCAACCTGGCCACGGTGAACATCACCGTCACGGAAGGGCCGCCTCCGACCCTCACGTGCCCCGCGGACGTCACCGCCGAAGCGACGGGCCCGGATGGCGCCGTCGTCACCTACGATCCCGCGGTGCCTGGCCAGGTGGGCACGCCGGTCACCTACTCGGTGCCGTCCGGCTCCCGGTTCCCGCGCGGCGCGACGACCGTGACCGCCTCCACCGCGGGCGGCGTCCCGGCCTCGTGCTCGTTCCTCGTCACCGTGCAGGACACCACCCCGCCCACCGTGACGTGCCCGTCGGATCAGACGGCGACCACGGACGCGTCCGGCGCGCAGGTGACGTTCGAGCCGACGGCCACGGACGCCGTCACCGCGACGCCGACGATCACATCCTCGCCCGCTTCGGGCAGCACGTTCGCGCCGGGCTCCACCCAGGTCACCGTCACCGCCACGGACGAGGCCGGCAACTCCGCGCAGTGCACGTTCCAGGTCGCGGTCCAGGCCACGGTGGTGTCCATCGCGGGCGGTGGTTGCCAGAGCGTCGGCGGGGACGCGACCTCCGCGCTGGCGCTCCTCACGGGGCTGGCGTCGTGGGCCGGTCTGCGCCGCCGCCGCACCAGCGCCGGGGTTCGGTGATCCATGCGCTTCGGACCTGAACGTCTCGCACGCTCCTTCCCTTCCCGAATGGACCTCCCCTTGCGTACACAGGCACAGAGATGGGCGCTGGCCGCGCTGCTGGCCACCGCCGTTGCACCCGCGGCCTTTGGCCAGAGCCTCTCGAGTCCCTTGCGCCCGTTGGACCTGGAGCGCCTGCGCTTCACGCCCGCGGCCACGGACTCGATGCTGGTGGACACCGGCAACGTGCTTCCCGAGGGCGGCTACCGCCTGCTCCTCATGGTCAACTACGAGCGCGGCATCCTGCTGTTGAAGGGCAGCGATGACGTGGAGCGCTCCATCCTGCACTACCGGACCGCGGGCTGGCTCGCCGGTGCGTGGTCTCCCGTGGACCGGTTGGAGTTGTCCGCGCGGGTGCCCGTCATCATCTCCCAGGGGGGACACGGCGCGGAGACGCTGGCCGGCGTGACGACCCCGGACTCCTTCGGGTTGGGGACGCCCGAACTGGGGGCCCGCTACGCGCTGCTGCGTCGCGAGGACGGAGACCCGGTGTTCCTCGGTCTGGGCCTGGACGTGGGGCTGCCCGGAGGCTCCGCGGACGCGTTCGGTCGTCAGCAGGGGTGGGCCGGGTTCCAGGTCGCTCCCCGCGTGGCCCTGAGCCGCGAGGTGGGCCCCCTGGCCCTCGGCGCGAGCGCGGGCGTGCGGATCAAATCCAAGGAGGTCGAGCCCGGCCGCGATGTCGGTACGGAGCTGGAGCAGGGCCTGGTGGTGGCCACGCGCGGCGAAGGGCTGCGAGGCGAAGTCGCACTCGAGGCCGCCGAATCCCTCGTGGAGTCGGACGTGGCGCTGGAGCTGCTCGGAGGCTTGCGCCTGCCGGTGGGCATGGGCTTCGAGGCGTTCGCGCTCGCGGGGCATGGCTTCACGGACATCCCAGGCACGCCGTCGTTCCGGCTGGCCGCGGGCATCGCGTGGGCGAACAAGCCGCCGCCGCGTGAAGACAAGTGCGCGAGCGGTCGCAGCCACACCCCGGAGGAGTGCCCGGATCAGGATGATGACGGGGACTCGGTGGCCAACGGGAAGGACCGTTGCCCGCTGGAGGCAGGCTCCGTGGACAACGCGGGCTGCCCGGACAAGGACTCGGACAACGACGGCGTGGTGGATCGCGAGGACCAGTGCGCCTCGGTCGCGGGGACTGCGCGCTACCACGGTTGCCCGCCGCCCGACTCGGATGGAGACAGCGTCGCGGACGACGAGGACGGCTGCCCGAAGGAAGCAGGCCCCGCGTCGAACCGTGGCTGCCCCGTGCGCGAGGAGCCGAAGCCCGTCGAGCCCAAGCCCGAGGAGCCGAAGCCCGAGGAGCCGAAGCCCGTCGAGCCCAAGCCCGAGGAGCCCAGGACGCCGGTGGAGGACACGAAGTCGCCGCTGGATCACCGCGTGCTGTTCCCGGTGGGCCAGGCCGAGTTCGACGAGGAGGAGCGTCGCCAGTTGGACGCCATCGCGGACTACCTGAAGGCGAATCCGAAGCTCCAGATCCAGATTGAAGGCCACACGGACAACACGGGTCCCGAGGAGCTCAACCGCACCCTGAGCCAGCAGCGCGCGGACCGCGTGCGCGCGTATCTGATTCAGCGAGGCATCGCCGGTTCACGCCTGGAGGCGAAGGGCTACGGGCCGACGCGCCCGTTGATGTCCAACGACACGCCCGAAGGCCTGACGGCGAACCGCCGCGTGGAGTTCATCGTGAAGAGCGGAGAGACGGGGCGCTGACCCCGGCCGCGGCGCGGTGACGCCGCTTCGTGGACTGGAGGTTCCGGTCTCGCGAAGCGGCGCGCTCCCGCCTCACGCCTCTTCGGGTTGCAGCTGCACGAGCGAAGGAAGCTCCGCCGCGCGCTCGCGCAGCCGCGCCTTGGGCCGGATGGCCACCGGGACGCGTGACGCCGCGAGCATGTCCAGGTCGAACACGTTGTCGCCGAAGGCGGCGCAGAGCGGTCGGCTCGTGCGCTGCCTGAGACAGTTCACCTTGCCGGGACCGTAGGGCACGGGCTCGAAGACAGACGTCTGAAGCCGTCCGTTCTGCTCCCTCGGCGTGCACGCCAGCACGAACTCGGCGGTCAGTCCCACCTCGCGCACCGCGGCCTCCACCACCGCGCGCGGAGACGCGCTGACGACGTAGCAATCCACGCCCTGGCCGCGGGCCCACTCCACCACCCGGCGGGCCTCCGGATGGATGCGTTGGGCGACCCCCTTGCGAGCCACCACCTCCTGGGCGAAGCCGCGCACCTCCTCCACGAGCCAGCCGGCGAACACCCACGCCATCATCTCGTAGGTGTCCTTCTCCGGAAGCCGTCCGGCCTCGAACGCCGCGAACAGGGCGCGCGCCAGCATCACCGTGTCGGGATGCGACTCCACGCCGTGCCGGGCACCCAGCCGCTCCAGGCCCACGCGCGCCTCGGGCCGCACGCCGCCGTGTTCCAGCAGGGCGAGGAACAGGTCGTCCCCCACGTCCCCGCTCCACAGCGTGCCGTCGCCATCGAAGGCCAGCACGCCGTCCGGCGTCTGTGCCACCTCGCGACGGATGCGCTCCAGCGTCTCCTCGACCCGCTCCATCCTCATGCCCGTCATCCTCGCCGGCCCACCTGCGCGGTGTCACCCGCCAGGAAGCTCCACTCACGTCGGCTGTTCAGCACCGTCCGTCTGGACACGACACGCCCTATCTCACGGTCAGGGCTACCCGCCCGCCGCATCCGTCGGCGCGGGCTCGGAATCGTCCTCCTCCACCCCACCCGGCCCTTCCACCGTGCGCTCCAGCGTCAGGGCCAGCGCGGCCCGAGCCTCTTCAACCTCCTCGGACGCCTCGCCGCTCCCCGTGCGCGCCGAGGCAGGCACCGTGCCCTCCAGCTCCTCAGGGTGCAGGCGGAACCACTTCGCGATGAGCATCAGCTCCTGCGCCTCCTGGGCGCGGAGGCCAATCGCTTCGGGCTCCGGCAGCGAGAAGATGTCCCGCACGCGCGCGTCCAGCGCCGCCTGTTCCTCCAGCGTCTGGGGCGCGGGCACCTCCGCGCGGATCCGTCCCCGTCGCAGCACGTAGGTGCGGTCCTCGCCTCCAGCCTGTCCCTGCACCGTGTAGACCAATGACAGCCGCCGCAGCGTCCGCCCCAGCTCCACGATCCACGACTGCACGTGCTCCAGCCGCTCGGCGCGGTCGCGCAGCTCCGCCGCGTATTCGAACTGGAGCCGCCGCGCCGCCATCGCCATGCGCTCGCGCAGGATGACGAGCGGCCGGTCCGACTCGCCATTGAGGAACGCCCGCGCCAGCGCGACGCGCTCCAGGTACTCCGCCTGCGTGCACCCGCCCGCGCACGGTGAGATGCACCGCGCCGTCTGCCCGCGCAGGCAGCGGGGGTCTTCCTTCGTCGGGAAGAGCTGGATCTGATCCGCCAGTCGCATCGGTGTATCGGAAGGACAGTCGCGCAGCTCCAGCAGGTCGCTCACCGCGCGCACCACCTCCGCCATGGTGTGCCGGCCGTGGAAGGGCCCGAAGTACTCCGCGCCGCTGCTGCCGCCGGGCTGCCCCACCACGCGCAACCGGGGCACCGCCTCCCGGGTGATCTGCAGGAAGCAGTGCGAGCGGTCCCGCTTGTGCTGCACGTTGTAGAGGGGCCGGTGGCTTTTGATCAGCCGGAACTCATGCAGGAGCGCCGCGAACTCGCTGGGCGTGTACTCCCACTCCAGCTGATGCGCCTGGGAGATGATCTCCGCCGCCTTCTCGCCCTCGTCCGCGCGGAAGTACGACAGGAGCCGCGTGCGGACCCGCACCGACTTGCCCACGTAGAGCAGCTCACCGGAAGGCCCGAGCATCCGATACACGCCGGGCCGGTTCTCGGCGTTCGCGCGAACGTGGCTCAGGAGGGTGGCGACGCGAGGGTCCATGCGGCGGAGCGGGCACCTTCCAGCGCCCGGCCCCGCAGGCTAACCCGGCAGGTCGCGCCGTACCGCAGCCCCTGCCCTGATTCCTACAACCCGGCCGGTGGGCGGGCGGCGAAACGCGCGCCCGCGACCCCGTCGGCCGTTCAGCCCACGTCCTTCAGAGTGACAGCGGTGGCGGCGGCCTCGTCCTTCAGGTCCTTGGGCGTGGCAACGGCGGCCTTCAGCTCGCGGTACGTCTGCGCATAGCCATTGCGCAGGATGCCCTCGCGGATGCGCTCCATGAGCTTCTGGTAGTGCCGCACGTTGTGCACCGACAGGAAGCGCGAGCCCAGGTGGTGCTTGCCGCGCATCAGGTGCTGCAGGTAGCCGCGCGTGTAGCGCTTGCACACGTAGCAGTCGCACTCCGGATCCAGCGGCCCGTCCTCCAGCCGGTACGCCGTGCGGGTGATGCGCACGAGCCCCTGGAACGTGTACGCGTAGCCCTGCTGCGCCATCTTGGTGGGGATGATGCAGTCGAACATGTCCACGCCGCGCAGCACGGCTTCGAGCAGGTCCGTGGGCGTGCCCACGCCCATCAGGTAGCGCGGCTTGTCCTGCGGCAGGGCCGCGGTGGCGCGCTCGGTCATCGTGTCGCGCTCCACCTTCGTCTCCCCCACCGCGAGCCCGCCGATGGCGAACCCGTCGAAGGGCAGCTGGGTGAGGAACTCCGCGCTCGCGTCGCGCAGGGCCGGGTGCACGCCGCCCTGGACGATGCCGAACAGCGCCTGGCCCGTGTTGCGCGCCTCCTTCGCCGCGAGGCTGCGCACGGCCCAGCGGTGGGTGCGCTCCATGGCCTCGCGCGTGCCGGCCTCGTCCGTGCGCGAGTCGATGCACACGTCCAGCACCATCATGATCTCCGAGTTGATCGCCTGCTGCATGGCGATGCTGGACTCGGGGCTCAGCAGCTGGCGGCTGTTGTCATAGAAGCTGCGGAAGTGCGCGCCCTTCTCCGTGATGAGCCGGTCCTCCGGCAGGGAGAAGATTTGAAAGCCGCCCGAGTCGGTCAGCACGGCGCCGTCCCACCCCATGAACGGATGGATGCCCCCGAAGCGCTCGAACACCTCCGCGCCGGGCCGGAGCATCAGGTGGTAGGTGTTGGCGAGGAGGACCTTCGCCCCCGTCTCCTTCACCTCCTCCATCCCGAGGTGGCGGAAGCCGGCGTGGGTGGCCACGGGCATGAACATCGGCGTGGGGAAGGACCCCTTGCGGGTGTGCAGGATGCCCGTGCGGGCGCCGGTGGGGTCGGTGTTCAGGAGTTCGAAGCGGACGGCCATTGTCGGGCCTTATACCCGTGGCGCGCGTCGGGAGGCACCCGCTTCCTGGGGACGCCCGCCTGGCCTCCAGGAGGAGAAGCGCCGTTTTCCCTACCTGGGGGAGCCGTGGGGGAGTCCCGAAGCCGGCATTTCCAGGGCCTGCGGGCGGTTACATTGGGCCTTCCGGTACACCACCGGGCCTTGATTCACCGCGCGTCTTTGGTCGCCGCGCCATTTCCGCTACAAGCCGCCGCCATGTTCAACGTCATCAACGTCTCCAAGGCCTATGGGCCCAAGAAGCTTTTCGAGGAGGTCAACGTCACCTTCTCGCCGGGCCGTCGCTACGGCCTGACCGGTCCGAACGGGGCCGGCAAGTCCACGTTCATGAAGATCCTCGCGGGTGACGAGGAGCAGGACATGGGCGAGATCATCCGCCCGCGCAAGCTGGGCATCCTGCGCCAGGACCACTTCCGCTACGAGAACGACCGCGTCCTGGACGTGGTGCTGATGGGCAACCGCCACCTGTGGGCGGCGATGGACGAGAAGAACAAGCTGCTCGCCAAGTCGGACATCACCGAGGAGGACGGCAACCGGCTGGGTGAGCTGGAAGGCGTCATCGCGGAAGAGGACGGCTACTCCGCGGAGAGCGACGCGGCCACGCTGCTGGCGGGCCTTGGCATCGAAGAGGCCTTCCACGAAGAGCCCATGCGCCAGCTCACTGGCGGCCTGAAGCTGCGCGTGTTGCTCGCGCAGGCGCTGTTCGGCAAGCCGGACGGGCTGCTGCTCGACGAGCCCACGAACAACCTGGACATCGATTCCATCCGCTGGCTGGAGAACTTCCTCCACATGTACGAGGGCGTGCTGATCACCATCAGCCACGACCGGCACTTCCTGAACTCGATCTGCACGCACATCGCGGACATCGATTACGAGACCATCATCCAGTACACGGGTGGTTACGACGACATGGTCCGGCAGAAGTCGCAGCTGCGGGTCCGGGTGGAGTCGGAGACGGAAGAGAAGAAGAAGAAGATCCTCCAGCTGCAGGACTTCGTGGCGCGCTTCCACGCCGGCACGCGCGCCTCGCAGGTGCAGAGCCGCATCAAGCAGATCGACAAGCTGAAGACGGAGGATCTGAAGCGCTCGAACATCGCGCGGCCCTTCATCCGGTTCGACCAGAAGGTGATCAGCGGCCGTCAGACGCTGATGTTCGAGGGCCTGAAGAAGTCCTACGACGGCGTGCAGGTCATCAAGCCGTTCAAAGCGTTGGTCTGCAAGGGCGAGCGCATCTGCGTCATCGGCCGCAACGCCGTGGGCAAGTCCACGCTGGTGAAGATGCTGGCCGGGAAGACGGAGCCGGACGCGGGCACCATCACCTGGGGCCACCAGGCGACGGTGGGCTACCTGCCGCAGGACCACCACGGCGTCATCCACAAGGGGACGACGTGCTTCGGCTACCTGCGGGAGATCAGCGAGAAGCTGACCAACGAGGAGATTTCGGGCGTGTTGGGCCGGATGCTCTTCTCGGGTGAGGAGCGGATGAAGCCTACGGACACGCTCTCTGGTGGTGAGACGGTGCGCGTGCTGTTGTCCAAGCTGATGATCACGCAGGACAACGTGCTCATCCTGGACGAGCCGACGAACCACCTGGACCTGGAGTCCATCGCGGCGCTGGCCGAAGGCCTGTCGAAGTTCGACGGCACGGTCATCTGCGTGACGCACGACCAGGAGCTCATCTCCGAGGTCGCCACGCGCATCTGGAGCCTGGAGGCGGGCAAGGAAGTGCTCGACTTCAACGGGCCGTATTCGGAGTTCATGGAGAAGCACGCGGACGCGGCGCAGAAGCGCCGGTAGTCAGCACGGCATCACAAGGCAGTGCCAACGCCGCCCGTTTCCGGTCCCCCGGAAGCGAGGCGGCGATTTTCGTGGGCGTGTCCATACCCCTCACGGGGGATGCCGCGCCCTTGAGTAAACTGGCAAGACTCCGCATCCAGCTGCCTTGTTCTCGCGGCCTGGGGGTGCGTCGTGGTCCTGCGCATGCCCCGTATTGTCAGTCAAATATTGTTGAGGCATCTCCGCATCCCGAACAGGAACCCATGGATTCTCCTCCCCCCCCACGCGCGTTCGACCAGACCAGCAGTATCACCGCGCGATTGCGCGATCTGGTTAGGAGCTATCCCAAGGGCCCCGGGCTTGTGAAGGAGTTCCTCCAGAATGCGGATGACGCCGGAGCTTCCTTCCTGCACGTGACCTACGACCGCAGGCGGCATCCTGGGAGAATGAACACCTCTGAGCAGGAGATCGTGCTCGGCCCTGCCTTGCTGTTCGCCAATAATAGCCTCTTCACAGAAAGGGACCTTAAGAACATTCAGCACATCGACAGTGGCGGCAAATTGCACGAGGCACAGGGCATCGGGCGTTTTGGACAAGGCTTCAACTCCAGCTACAGCGTCTCCGACCATCCTTCATTGCTCACCGGCGATTGGGTGGTGTGGTTCGATCCTCACGGGCGAGCCCATGGAGGAGGGAGGAACGCCTGGGCTTGGTCCTTGAGTGATTCTGAAATGTCCTGGCCCGCTTGGGTCGCGACATTCCGCCCTGCTGGCCTGCTACTTGGTGCGGCGCGTTTCGAAGGCACCGTCTTCCGCCTTCCGCTCCGCAACGAAGCAGAGGCGGAGCGGAGCGAGATCAACGAGGAGGCGTTCACGGATCGTGACTTCAACGTGATCTTGGACGAGGTGCGGAAGCTGGGGCCCGCGCTGCTAGTGTTCCTCCGCTCAGTCCTGTCACTCCGGATCGACGAGATATCGCCAGATGGGACGCACAGGACCCGCTACGAAATCACGACCATCAATCCCGCTGAAGTGGATGCCGCCCGGGCTCCCCTACGGAACGCGGTGCAAGGAGACCCAAGGGGGTTGTTGAAACAGTGGATGGAGTCCCAGGCGACGCTTCCTGTTGCCGCCTATGCCCACACATTCCAGGTGCGAGACGAGGACAGCCGGAGGGAGTGCGCCTGGAGCGTCGTCACAGGTCTGTACCGCGGACCCGACAACGACCTGCTACGCCTCGCACAGACCCTTTGCGGACACCGCGAGAAGGCCCTCCCGTGGGCGGGCGCAGCCGCGCCGTGGAATGCGAGCGATCAGCGCGGCGGATTGGCGTGCTTCCTCCCCCTTGCCGATCCCAGCCCCTGGCCTGTTTTCCTGCATGGCTGGTTCGACGTGGATTCTTCGCGCCGAGGTATCACACGGCAAGCTGGCACGGGAGAGACCGCCCAGTTCCGGATCCAGTGGAACGAACAACTCCTGCGTCACGGCGTGGGAAGCGCCTGGGCCGCACTGATCCAACTGCTGCCTCGCGATGTCGGTCCGGACGGAACAGACCCCTATCGTTTGTGGCCTCGGTCATCGGAGGTCCGGGACGCGCACGACCAGTCCTTGGTCGATGGTTTCTACGCGGACATCAGCATGCGACCGGTCTTCCGTTGCATGGGGCCCGGTGGGGTGGAGTGGCGCTCGTTGGCAAGGATGGGTGGGCACTTCTGGGGGCTAGATGCGGCCTGGCATCAGCAACTCAGGGACCCTCTCCTGCACAACAGGAACACGCTCCTGGAGCCGCCGCTCCCTGCTTTGGCAGTCACGGCCCTCGGAGGGGCGGCCAGGATCCTTTCTGCAGAGGATGTTCTACTGGCCTTTAGTCGCCTGCATCCTTCCGGGGATGTGTGCTGCACACTGAACGAGGCCCCTCATCCAGCTTTGACCCGTCCGGAGTGGGTAGTTTCGCTGGCACGCTTTTGTGCCCAGAAGGGCCTCGACAAACTAGCGGGGCTCCCGTTTGCGCTGCTTGCTGATGGGAAGCTCCACACCTTCGGGGAATGTGGACCTATCTACCTAGTGAACGACGCGGAGCGGTTGCTTCTCGCAGGCGCGGACCATCGGTTCCTAGAACCGCGTTTTCAAGCGGACGTGGGATTGACGGGTCCCGTTGAGGCGCTTGGGTTAAAAAGGCTGGGAGTGGCAGGGCTGGTCGAGGTTCTTCGAGAATATCTAGTCGCGAGAGCTTTTGACGATGCTTGGTGGGTCCAGTTATTTGACCACCTGGAGCAGCTCCCCCCAGCCGAGGTGCGTGCCAACCATCAAGCGCTTAAATCACTTCTCCTGATTCCAGACCAGAGGGGGCACCTGCACACAATGGGCTCGGTCCAGACGCCGCTGTTCGTGAACAAGGTTCCTACACGGCTAAGTGCGGCACTCAATGAATTGGGTGTCCCGATGGTATCGGGTTCAGAAGCCCTCATTGGCTCCATCCGGGGCTTCGCGTCTCGGCACGAGGGCTTTGTCCGGAATTTGGGCGTTGACGACCTCCTCAGCCAGCTGGAAGCGCATTCCAAAACGCCCTGGCTCTGCGGGGAGGCCTTCTCCCAGCGAGCTGTTTTGGACCCACTCCTCGACTTCCTGAGCACTTCAGAAGGGCTTCGTGAGGACGATCCTCGTGTGGGCGCGCTGCGCCGACTGCCCATGTTGCCAACTTCCGATGGCGCTATCGTCTCCGCTGAGACGCCTGACCTGTTCGTCCCCGGCGGCTTTGTACCACCCCAGGGAATCGACGTGCGTCACCGGCTTCTGGAGCCAGGGGAAGGCGGTCAGTGGAGCCCTTTCTTCAAGTCATTGCGTGTACCCGAACAGGACGTGCACGCCTTCGTAGTAGCGGGCCTCCTGCCTGCGTTCGGTTCTGCATCCAATGAGACTCGGCTTGGAATGCTGCATTGGCTCCGCGACCACCTTCACGTGCTCAAGGCGACGCTCCTTCCAGAGAAGCGCACAAGCCTTGAAGCGGAGATTCGAAAGGTGGCGATACTCCCACTACAAGGAGGCGGCCTGGGGGCACCTGCCAACCTGTATCGGCCAGACGCGGAAGAAGCGCTTAAGGTACTCGGCAAATTCGCGAAGGTTCCGGACATGGCCTTCCTTGGCGGCGAGCCGCAGTCCTGGAACGTGCTCTTCGCGGACCTCCAGTTGCATTCGACACCCCGAGCAAGCCACCTGATCGAGGCTGTCCAGGGATGTATCAGCGAAGCCGAACAATATGGCGCATCCACCGTACGGGAACGGCTGGACGTGCTTCGTGAATACATCGTGCGCCACTGGGACAGCTACGGAAACATCAAGAAAAATGGCTCTCAGAAGTTCGTGGATGCGCTGAACCAATTCGCTTGGCTACCTGCCGAAGCGGCTAGGCTGGAGGATGTCGCGGCGGCGGTCATGTGGCCTAACCGCCTCTTCAGACCCTGTGAGCTCGCGGCGCCTGGCTTCCTTCACCTGATTGCCTCCTCACTGCCGGTGCTCCAGGGCGAAGGATTCCCTTCCGAAATGGCTAAGGCCATTGGCTTACGCACTCAGATTCCGTTTGTGGAAATCCGCCAACACTTCGCCAAGGTCCGGTTGATCGACCAGGGGGCGACTGGAGACAAGGTGCGGACGGCTTGCCGGGCGGCGTTCGAGGCGTTCGCGCACCATGTCGCGGAGTTGTCTGAAACCGAGGCCAAGGCGGTCGCGAACGAACTGACATCATTGCAACAGGATGCTTGCGTTTTGTTGCGTGGCAGGTGGTGGCGTCCTCTACGCGTGTACTTGGAGTCGCTTCCTTTCGCCGCCAGTTGGTGCGTTTCGCTCCTGGAGGATTCGGATCTGGCCCGGCAGCCGCGAATCATCAAGGGACTCACCCGGCTCGGAGCGCGCCCTCGGCCGAAGTCGCTGGATTGGGTAGAAATGCTGAACGAGCAGGGCTCGCGAATCGGAGATCGCGCCCTCTCCGACGAAGAACTTGTCCAGGTGGAGGCCGCGCTACAGCAACTGCGCGTGGAGAATCGTGAGTGGCTTCAGGCTCAGACGATCAACGTCCCCACCCATGAGCGCCAGTTACTGCCAGCAAGGCAGACTCTGATCCCGGATGACCCTCGTTTGAAGCGGCTCCCTGCTCAGTGCCGGCTGCCGCTGGTGGAAGAAATCGAAGTGTCGCTCGATATCGCAGGGAAAGCCGGAGCCCGCTCGCTTCAAGGTGTGCTCATTGAATCATTGGCGGACGAACCCACCCCGTCCCAAGACTCCGATTTGCTTGCCTGGATGACGCGGCTCACACAGAAGATCCGCTCCCCGGAGTTCAACACGGCGCTGCGCAGGCTGGCACGGCACGGCGCCATTGAACGGGGCGATAACCCGGATGATTCGACAGACAAGCGGCTGGATCTGGCCAGACGGCTGACGATTCGCGTGGCACGCGACCTGAGGGTGCTGAGTCGCTTTCACGACACGGGTGAGTGTGTTTTTGAACAGCAGGCTGGCAGCTTCTGGGACCAGAAGGCCGCGCTCCTTTGGCTGCTTCAGGCGAAGAAGCGCAAGATGGGCGACGAGTTGGCCCGAACGCTCGCCACGGAGTGCAGAGTGGAAGCCCTTCGGCTGAGCCGCCTCCTGGAAGTCGAGCCTACGGCGATGGCCGACCTGCTCGATGAAGATGGGATTGCCATGATTCCCGCCGGGGCACAGGGCGCGGCGGCTCCCCTCTGGTTCGCGCCTGATTCAGAGTTTGAACTCGCGGACACGACGCTCGTGGAAGGCTATGACAGGGAAAGCGCCTCTCTGACCGACACTGGAATGGCCTCCATGGCCAAGACCGTGGAGCCCGTGATGATTGAGGGTCCGGGGCTCACCCCTGCGATCCCTCCTTCGCGGCGAAGCGGAAGCGGAGCAGGTCCAGAGTCGTTCCCGGAAGGATGGAGCAATGCTGCTGGTGCCCCGGAAGACGACGCGTTGTTGACAGATTTTCCTGCTGTAGCTCCGACCACGCCTGGGTTTGGCAGCAGCAATCCCTGGTCACCTGATTCAGCTCGTTCGCAACGGGGCGGGGCCACTCGTCTACGGAGCTATGTACACCGGGACGCACAAGCTGATTATGATACTTCGACTCTCGACCCCGAAAAAGCCCGACACGTCAGGCGCGAGGCTGTGCAGCGGGTCATCGATTGGGAGCGTAAAGAGGGCCGAGATGCGGTCGAGGTCGCCGACCCACACCTGGGCTACGACTTAGCCTCCTCGGGCACGCAGGACTCGCTGCTCATTAAGGTCAAGGGACTTGACGGTGCATGGACCGCTCGGGGCGTCGAAGTGACCCGGGGGGAATTCCAGAAGGCCCTTGAGGCAGGAAGCGCTTGGTGGCTCTACGTCGTGGAGCACGCATTAGACCCGGTCCTCGCCAGGGTCCACGCCCTCCGCAACCCGTTCCTGGAGGCTTTCGAGCATCGTTTCGATCAGGGGTGGCGTGTGATGGCTGTGGCTGAAAAGTCCCAGCCTGAAGGCCCCGTCGAGGGCGAGGAACTCGTTCTGCCAGATGGGCGGGGCGCCACGGTCATTGAAGTGGAGCAGCGAGGGCAGTTGTGGATGGTGACGCTTGGGTTTGCCGAAAATCAGGAAGAGGTTCGGCCCTGGAACCCGATTTGGAGGCAAGGCTGACATGGCACAAATGTTTCCGGATTTGACGGACCTGGAGCTCAAGGAACTGGAGGAGAAGTCGTCTGCTGAAGTGGACGTCTACCGGGCCTTCCGTGATCAGGCTCCAGCCGACTGGCTGGTGCTCCATGGGCTCAATCTGATCGCCCGTACACGGGGTTCCCCTCCGATGGACGCGGAGGCCGACTTCGTCGTCTTCGATCCGAAGCGAGGCTTTGTCGTCATTGAAGTCAAGGGCGGCACCGTGTCGAGGGATACGCGAGGGCGGTGGACATCCCAGGGCAGAAGGGGGACGTACAAGATCAGAGATCCCATTCAGCAGGCGATCGACAACAAGTACCAGGTGCTGGAAAACCTCAAGGCCGCAGGGCCGCGATGGGGGGCCGCCGGGCCTCCCAGGCTGTTGATGGGTCACGCCGTGCTTTTTCCTGACTCACTCAACACGCGGACTTTCGTGGCACCGAATCGACCCCAGGAAATCATGGGGGCCGGCCCTGACGTGAAGCGCCTCGGAGCGTGGGTGGATGGGGTCTTCCGCTACTGGGCGACGAATGACACGTCCTGGAAGCTCCTTGGAACGACTGGAATGAACGTGGTCCGGTCGGTTTTCTGCGCTCCGGTAACGGTCACTGCGGCGCTTTCGCTGGCCATCGCGCGGGAGCAGCGCCGTCAGGTCGAGCTTACGAAGCGCCAAGCGCTGGTGCTGCAGAACCTGCGCTATCGCGCCCGAGCTGCCATTGCTGGCGCGGCGGGCACGGGTAAGACGCTAATCGCGCTACAGCATGCACGGATGCTGGCCGGGCAGGGGCGAAAGACGCTTCTGGTCTGCTACACGCGTGCGTTGGCGGACTTCTTGAAGCGCGAGGCGGAGGGTGTCGCAAACCTTCAGGTCATGCAGTTCCACCAGCTTTGTGATTGGCGTGTGGATCACGTAAAGAGCACCCAGGGAATCGACCTCTTGGCTCGGGCCCAGGAATCATATCCCGAGGCGGATGAGTACAGCGTGCAGAAGCCCTATGCGCTGGCCCTGTCAGCCGATGCAGATCCTTCCCTGCGATATCAAGCGATCCTGGTGGACGAAGGGCAGGACTTTGGCGACGAGCATTGGATGGCGCTGGAGTTGTTGCTTGAACGCCAAGACGACGCCCAGCTCTACGTCTTCTATGATCCGAACCAAGCCATCTACAAACTCGCGAAGGACCTCTCCAATCTCGGCCTTGGGCCGCCCCTACTGCTCACGGAGAATTGTCGCAATACGCTGCCAATCCACGATGCGGCTTATCGCTACTATCACGGCGATGACGTAGCGCCCCCCGATCTCCCCGGCGAACCACTCATTCGCCTCTCCAGTGATGGACTAGATTCCCAGGCAAAGCACATCCAGTCGACGGTGAGCGGCTTGCTTCATCAGGGAGGCTTGAAACCCGATGAGATCGTCGTGCTGGTAGCGGGTGACCGGAAGGACGGCCACTTCCGGGCTCTCCATGGTCGTGGAGATCCTGCCGGAGCGCGCTGGAGTTTTGAACGCCTCTGGCAGCCTGGATGCGTGTTGGTGGATACAGCACGCCGCTTCAAGGGACTGGAAGCCGCCGCAGTGATTCTTTGGTGCGCGGACGAAGTAGACGTCGCCATCGAGCAGGAGTTGTTGTACGTGGCGTTGGCTCGCGCCAGGAATCGATTGTGGGTTGTCGGTAGCAGTGTCCGGGTCGCAAAGGTGCTGGATGGATGAACTGGGATCGCCTTTAAAATCAGAAGAAGGAAAAGGTTAGCTGCTCCAGAGCAGCTGGCCTTTTCTTCTATGGCTTAGTTGGGAAAGCCGGTGAAGCCATGCGCGATGCGATCAACGCTCTTCGGGACAGCACCCGCAGCACCCTGTCTCGCCGCGCCGCACCGATTCCCGCCCGCGTGTGCCAGAATATCCAGCGCTGCTCTGTCCGCCTGCTTCAACTTCACTCCTCGGCTTCGCGCGTGCGCCCTCATATTGGGCAAGATGCGCCAGCCCGCGCGTTAAACGCCACCCGGTCAAAGAATTAGCACCTTTCCTAAAAGCCGAGTTCGCCAAAGGCGTGCGACTACCGTGCGCGCCGCTGAGTTGCATCATGCCGGACTGAAAGTCTGAGCCCGTACCCCATCGTCGCCCGCCGCCGGAATTCAGTCTCCGGAAGCGGGCGGCGATCTCGTTTCTCGTGACCCGTCCCGTGCTGGGTGTGGATTGAAGGCCCTCCACCTCGGTCTGCTAGGGTTCTCCGCCGCTCTCATGAAAACCCTCGCCACCCTCCTCTTCGCCCTGACGCTCGCGCTGCTCCTCCCCGCCTGTGAACCTCCGGAGTGCACCCCGGAGAACTGTTCGGACGGGTGTTGCACCGCGGAGAAGGAGTGCATCCAGTACCGGAGCGACACCGCCTGCGGCCCCAATGGCGCAGCGTGTGAGAACTGCGCCGACGGCAACGTGTGCCACCTGGGCAAGAACGTGTGCATCCCGGGCGTGATGCGGACGCGGGTGCAGCCGCTCGAGGCCATGATCGTTTCGTTCGAGCCTCCAGATGACGAAGAGTGGGACTCCGATGGCTCGCCTCCGGACGTCGTCGTCGAGATGCGCTGCCCCTCTGCGCCCGAGCTCTCCCGCACGCCCGAGTCCACGAGCCTGCACCCCACCTGGTCCACCGGCGGCTGCGAGGTCATCACCTCCAACCTCCTCAAGAACCCCCTCGAAATCGCGGTCATCGACGTCGACCCGTTCACCCTCGATGACACCATCGGCACCATCAACTACCAGGTCACCCCCGAGGACCTGAACCTGGGTGGGGTCGAACTCACCATCCCCGAGACCGTGATCTCCCTCTACATCGACCTCTCCCACACCTACTCGGAGCAGTAACCGACAGCGGGACACCGGCGTAACGCAGAGGATGAACCCGCGCCTCCTGCTCCTGTCCCTGTGCCTCGCCACCGCCTGTGGCCCCTCCTCCTCCGTGGACGAGGGCCTCGGCGTCGTCCACGAGCTCGATACCTCCGAACAGGGCATCACCGCCTTCGTGCGCGCGGGCCACTACAAGTCCTGGCTCGCCGAACCCACCGTCCACGACACGCGCGCGCCCCACGGCAGCAAGGTCCGGGTCTTCTTCAATGACCTCGTCGTGGGCTCACTGCGCGACGGCAATACCACGCACCCCATGGGCAGCATCCTCGTCAAGGAGCTGTTCGAGGACGATGGGAAGACCGTCCGGGGCCACGCGCTGGACGTGAAGGTCACCGACGGTGCCGGCAAGGACACCTGGATCTTCTACGAGGGCTTCGGCCCGGACTACTCCAACAACTACTACGGCCGCGCCCACTCCACCTGTCACGGCTGCCACTCGGACGGGAAGGACTACGTCACCACGCCCCTGCCCTGAAACGACCACGGGCGGCCCCCCCATGAGAGGACCGCCCGCTTCTCGAATCACATCCAGGTCCGTGTCCCTACCGCGCCGTGGACTTGCGGCGCATCAGGAACACGCCCAGGCCCACGCCCGCGGCCCACTTCGCCGCCGCCGCGAGGGGCGTCTTGCTCAGCGGCACCGGCTGCGTCGTGTACGGCGGCGCGGGCGGCACGGGACGGAAGTCCGTTGCGCCCGGCAGGTTCGCGCCCCGCTCCTCCGCCTCCGTCTTCGTCACGTTCGGTCCCGGCTGCGCCGGATCGCGCTGCCCAGGCGACTTACCCTCCGGCGACTTGTGCTCGAGGATCCCGTTGATCTCCGCGCCCAGCAGGATGACCTGCGCGGAGATCCACATCCACAGCAGGAGCACGATGACGCCACCGATGGCGCCGTAGTTCACGTCGTACGAGCCGAAGTTCGCCACGTACTTGGAGAACCCCCACGACGCGACCACCCAGATGAGCACGCCCACCACCGAGCCCGGCGTGATGAACTTGAACTTCTGCTTCACGTCCGGCAGCACGTAATACAGCACCGCCCACAGGCACATCATCAGGAACCCCGCCACCGGCAGGCGCAGCCACAAGACGATGGTCCCCACGGGATCGCCCAGCTTGTTCGCCACCGCCGGCGTGACGACCGCGACGATGGCCGCGAGCACCGCCACCACCGCCGTGCCCAGCGTCGTCAGGAGCGCGATGCCCCGCTTCTTCCAGAACGGGCGCTTCTCCTCCACGCCATAGACCGTGTTGAGCGCCTCCATCAGCCCCACGATGCCGCCCGACGCCGCCCAGATCGCGCCGACGCCGCCGATGGTCAGCAGCCCCACCGGATTGCTGTCCGCCAGCGCCTTCAGGCGCTCACCGAGGATCTTCGTCACCTCCTGCGGTGCCACCTTCGACAACTGCTGGATCAGTTCCTGCGCCTGGTGCGGATCAATGAGCACGCCCGCCAGGGACACGAGGAATAGCAGGAACGGGAACAGCGCGAGGATGCCCTGGAACGTCAGGGCTCCCGCGACGTTTCCCACGTTGTCCCGCGCCCACTCGGCCTTGAGGGACTTGAAGAACTCCTTCCAACCCATTCCCTTGCCGGGCCAAACCATGCTGCCTCCTCCGAGGTGTGCCGCCACTGCCTCGGAAGAGATTGGCCATTCCATCCCCTGACTGGCCTCTACCCTGAAGTCGTTGCTCGCCTCCCTGCCTGCTGACCGCGCATGGGGCTCTCAATGGCAAGCCCCCACGTCACGCCTGCCCGGCTGCCCGGAAGTCAGAAGACAGGGAGCACGGGCGCGTCCTTCAGCCTCGGCGCCCGCTGGTCCTTCTCCGACAGCAGCGGCTCGCGCACCGGCCACGGGATGGCCAGGTCCGGATCATTCCAGAGCACGCTCCGCTCCGACTCCGGCGCGTACTGCGCGGTGCACTTGTAGAAGAAGTCCGCGGAGTCGCTCAGCACACAGAAGCCATGCGCGAAGCCCGGGGGGATCCACAGCTGCCACTTGTTCCCCGACGACAGCTCCGCCCCCATCCACCGGCCGAACGTGGGCGACCCCTTGCGCACGTCCACCACCACGTCCCAGACCGAGCCCGCCAGCACCTGCACCAGCTTCCCCTGCCCGTTCGGCTCCTGGAAGTGCAGGCCCCGCAGCGTGCCCTTCACGGACCGCGACAGGTTGTCCTGCACGAAAGTGCCGGGGATGCCTGCGTCCGCGTAGCGCTGCGCGTGGAACGTCTCCACGAAGAAGCCCCGCGAGTCCCCGAACACACGGGGCTCCAGCAGGAGGACCTCCGGAAGCTCCGTGGGCCGCACCTTCATGGCGCCACCCCCCGGTTCGCTCGGAGCGCCATCAGGTACTGGCCATACTCGTTCTTCAACATCGGCGCCGCGAGGGCCGTGAGCTGCTCTTCGTCGATGTAGCCCATCCGGAAGGCGATCTCCTCCGGGCACGCGATCTTCAGGCCCTGACGGCGCTCGATGATCTCAATGAATGACGAGGCCTGCATCAGCGACTCGTGCGTCCCCGTGTCCAGCCACGCGTAGCCTCGGCCCATCAGCTCCACCGTGAGCTGTCCCCGGCGCATGTACTCCGCGTTGACGTCGGTGATCTCCAGCTCGCCCCGCTTGCTGGGCTTCAGCGCCGCCGCGATGTCCAGCACCTGGTTGTCATAGAAGTACAGCCCGGTGACGGCGTAGTTGGACCGGGGCGTCGCGGGCTTCTCCTCGATGCTCACCGCGCGGTTGCCCGGCGCCAGCTCCACCACGCCGTAGCGCTGCGGATCCTTCACGTAGTAGCCGAACACCGTCGCGCCCGCCGTGCGCCGCGCCGCCCGCCGCACCAGCTCACTCAGGCCATCGCCGTGGAAGATGTTGTCCCCCAGGATGAGCGACACCGTGTCACCCCCCACGAAGTCCCGGCCGATGACGAACGCCTGCGCCAGGCCCTCCGGCCGCGGCTGCTCCGCGTACTGGAGGGACAGCCCCCACTGCGTGCCGTCGCCCAGCAGGTCGCGGAAGCGCGGCAGGTCCTGCGGCGTGGAGATGATCAACACCTCCCGGATGCCCGCCAGCATCAGCGTGGTCAGCGGGTAGTAGATCATCGGCTTGTCATAGACGGGGAGCAGCTGCTTGCTCACCACGAGCGTCAGCGGGTATAGCCGCGTGCCCGAACCTCCCGCGAGGATGATGCCCTTCATCCCGCCTCCCCGGCCCGACGCCACGTCGCATGGAAGCGCTTCAGGGACTCCTCCAGCGCCAGCGGCTTCTCCACCAGCAGCTCCCGCGCCTTTTCCGTCCTCAAGCCGCTGCGCAGCGGCCGGGGCGCCGACAGCTTCAGGTCCGCCATCTTCGTGGGGACGATCAGTCCCGCGTCGAAGCCGAACACCTCACACAGCGCCCGCCCGAAGGCCACCCGGTCCAACACCGTGCCGCCGCTCGTGTTCCACGTTCCGCCCAGCCGCCGCTCGCCCAGCTCCACCAGCATCGCCGCCACGTTCTCCGCGAAGCTCGGGGACACCACCTGATCCTCGAAGAGCTTCACCGGCTGCCCCGCCCCCAGCGTCTTCACCAGCCACGCGCCGAAGTTGAGCCGGCCCTCTACCGGCGGCCAGCCGTACACCACCGCCGTGCGGGCAATCGCGCATCCGGGCGCGAGCACACGCGCGGCCTGCTCGCCCATGTGCTTCGTCACCGCGTACACGCCCCCCGGGTTCGGCACCGCGTCCTCACCGTACGGGCCCGCCGCGCCGTCGAAGACGTAGTCGGTGGACACATGCACCAGGTGCGCGCCGGCCTCGCGCGCGCCCCGGGCCACGGCCGCCGTGGCGGTGACGTTCGCGGCATAGGCAGCCTCGGGCGCCTTCTCACAGGCGTCCACCTCGGTCATCGACGCGCAGTGGAGGATGACCTCGGGGGCAAGGCGGGACAGCGCCCGAGCCACGTCCGCTTCGCGCGTCAGGTCCAGTTCCTCGTAGTCATGCGCGCCCGCCGCGCGACGCACGCCGCGCCCCAGGCCCACCACGGCGTGGCCCTTCTCTGCGAGCAGCGCGCACGCCCTGCGGCCCACCAGCCCGTTCGCTCCCGTCACGATGAAGCGGCTCATGCTCCACGTCCCCGGGGCGTCAGCGTGATGGTGTTGCGGTACTCGCCGCTCAGCACCCGCTCCCACCACTCCGGGTGCTCCACGTACCAGCGCACCGTGTCCGCGAGCCCCTGCTCAAACCCGTGCGTGGGCGCCCACCCCAGCTCCTCGCGACTCTTCGCGGGGTCGATGGCGTAGCGGCGGTCATGCCCCAGCCGGTCGGTGACGAACTGGATCAGTGACTCCGGCTTGCCAAGCTCCGTGAGGATGCCCTTCACCAGGTCCAGGTTCCTACGCTCCGCACCGCCGCCCAGGTTGTAGACCTGCCCCGCCCGCCCCTTCTCCAGCGCCAGCAGGAGCCCCTGGCAGTGGTCCTCCACGTGCAACCAGTCGCGCACGTGCTGGCCGTCGCCGTAGACGGGCAGCGGCTGGTTCCTCAGCGCGTTCACCACCATGCGGGGGATGAGCTTCTCCGGGAACTGGTAGCGCCCGTAGTTGTTCGAGCAGCGCGTCACCACCACGTCCAGCCCGAAGGTGTGGTGGTACGCCAGGGCCAGCAGGTCCGCGCCCGTCTTGGACGCCGAATAGGGGCTGGAGGGCTGCAGGGGTGACGCCTCCGTGAAGGCGCCGGACGGCCCCAGCGAGCCGTACACCTCATCGGTGGAGACCTGTACGAAGCGCCGCACGCCGCGCTCGCGGCAGGCCTCCAGGAGGTGCTGGGTGCCCAGCACGTTGGTGGTGACGAACACCTCCGGGCCCTGGATGGAGCGGTCCACGTGGCTCTCCGCGGCCAGGTGGAGCACGGCGTCGATGGCGTGGGCGGCGAGCACCCGGTCCACCCCCGCGCGGTCGCACACGTCGCCGTGCACGAAGACGTGGCGCGGGTCGTCCTCCAGGCCGGCGAGGTTCTCCAGGTTGCCCGCGTAGGTGAGCCGGTCCAGGTTGACGACCTTCCAGTCCGGTCGCTCCCGGAGCAGGTAGCGCACCAGGTTGGACCCGATGAAGCCGCATCCCCCCGTGACCAGGACGTTCGTTGACATGCACCAGACCTTGGGTACGCGTGGGGGGCCCTGGCTACTGTGCGGAGGAGCCTCCGTCAAGGCGCGTCAACCCCGCTTGTAAGGGCGGGCAGGACGGTTGTAAGGGAACGCGCGCGTGCAGCAGCGACATCCTCACGGCCCAGGCGGTCCCTTGCACATCCATCAACTGGTCGCCCGGCTGGCCTGGGGTGATGCGATTGGTAACCAGGTGCGCTACCTCCAGAGCCTGCTGCGCTCCTGGGGCCACACGTCCGAAATCTACGCGGACGCCTGGGACGACGCGTGCCGCGAACAGGTGCGCTCCGCCAAGAGCTACCCGCGCGAGTCCACGCGCGACTCCGTGCTGCTCGTCCACCACAGCTTCGAGTCCAGGCTGGTGCCGCTCATCGCCCGCTCGCGCGGACGCAAGCTGCTCGTCTACCACAACATCACGCCCGCCCGGCTCTTCGAGGGCTTCGACCGCGGCGCGGCGCTCGCCTGCGACGCGGCCCGACGGGAGCTGCTCGCCCTGCGCCCGCACGTGGACGGCGCGTTCGCCTACTCGCGCTTCAGCGCGGAGGAGCTCGTCGCCGCGGGCTACCGGCACGTGGACGTGCTGCCGTTCGCCATCGACTGGAACGCCTTCGACACCCCGCCGGATCCGGCGCTGCGCGAGGAGCTGGATGACGGCTTCGCCAACATCCTCTTCGTGGGCCGCGCGGTGCCCAGCAAGTACGTGGACGACGTGCTGCGCGTCTTCACCGCGTACCAGCGCCTGTACCAGCCGAAGAGCCGCCTGCTCATCGCGGGCAACATCCACCGCGACGCGCCCTACGGCGGCTTCCTGCACGGCCTCAAGGACCTGCTCGGCCCGGAGCACATCCGGTTCATGGGGCGCGTGAGCGCGGCCCAGCTCTCCGCGTGCTTCGCCTCCGCCACCGCGTACCTGTCCATGAGCCGGCACGAGGGCTTCGGCGTGCCGCTGCTGGAGGCCATGTACCGCGACGTCCCCGTCGTCGCGTATGGCGCCGCCGCCGTCCCGGAGACGATGGGCGGCGCGGGCGTCACCAGCTTCTCGCGCGACCCCCTGGACGTGGCTCAACTGCTCGCCGTGCTGGAGCGTGAACCGGCCCTGCGCCAGCAGGTCCTCACCGCGCAGCGCGACCGCGTCGCGGGCCTCTCCCAGCAGGCCGTGGCCGCCCGACTGCGCACCGCCCTGCAGGGCTTCATCGAAGGCCGCATGCCCGAACAGACCGGGGTTCCCGCCGCGCCCCCCGTCGAGCTCGTGTGCCCCGGCTTCATCACGCGGCCGGATGCCCCCATGTCCCGGCTCGCGCGCGAGCTGCAACAGCGGCTGCCCGAGTCCCGACTGCTGGCCCTGCGCGCCCGGGGCGAGGAGCCCACCCTCTCGCTCGGTCCCCAGGCGACCGAGGGAGCGCCTGTCTGGCATTTCACCCCGGATCAGCCCGTGGGCCCCACGCCGGAGCCGCTCCCCGGTTCGTCGTCGCTGGAGACGGCGGTGCGGGCCTCGACGGGGACGGTGGTGCTGCTGGGCACGGACACGGCGGTGGCGCAGTCGTTGATGCAGGCCGTGGGTCGCCGGGGCTGGGGCGTGCGCGACGCGGCCGCTTCGTCCGACGAGACGGCGACGGAGGCCGCCCGGCAACACCTGGGCCCCCGCTTGTTGGAGTTGGATCGCGCGGACATCCACGCCACGGCGGACGCGCTGGTCCGCTCATTGGCATCGAAGAAACGAGGGCACCGCCATGCACGCTGAGGACCTGCTCACGCTCAAGCCCACCGCCCAGGCCGTGGCCGCCGCCACGGAGCGCCTCCCCGAGCCCACCACCGCCGTGCGGGACACGCTGCGCCGCACCCTCGCCGCGTCCCTGCGCGCCCCCGTCGCGGGCCAGTGGCCGGCGCTGCTGCTGGAGGCGCGCGCGAAGGCGGACGTGCGCTACGTGGAGCCCGCGACGTCACACCGGCCGCTGGTGGGCCCCGTGCTGGTGTTCGCCAAGCGAACCTTCCGGGGCGCGTTCCAGCCCTTCATCAACGAGGTGCTGCGCCGCCAGGTGCACTTCAACGAAGCCATCCTGGACGCCCTCACCGTGGTCATCGAGAACCAGCGCGAACACGCCCGCACCCAGGCGCTGTGGCGCCGCGAGCTGGAGGCCCGGATGAAGCGACTGGAGAAGGACGATCCGAGCGCTTCTGGACACTGAGCGCATGGGTGCCTGCTCGACGGGCGGCGACCGTGCGCGGCCACCGCCCGGGCGTTGACGCAGGGACATTCTTCGGGCTACATCGACCGCTCGCTTCGCCTGCCTCGTTCAAGTCAGACCTGAGGGGGATGCCACGGGGAGAATCAACGGCGGCGGCGAATCGTTTCCCCCGGGCCGCATCCGGCCCACGACGCGAGTTGCCAAGGCATGAAGATCGGGTTCCTCGTTGGTGACATCGCCAATATCTCCGGTGGTTCCAACGTCATCCTCGAATACGCCTCACGGCTGCAGGACCTTGGCCATGAGGTCGTCCTCATCACCCCGGGCCCCGTCAAGCTGACGTATCCGCTGTGGCACCCGCGGCTTGCGGACATCCCGCGGCGGTCGCTCGCGGAGGCCGAAGGCGAGTCCTTCGACTTCGCGCTGGCCACCTGGTGGATCACCTTCTACGACCTGTGGCGCGTCAGCGCCCGGGTGTACGGCTACCTGAACCAGAGCCTGGAGTCGCGCTTCCACGCGGAGCGCCACTACAAGCTGCTCAACCGGCAGACGTACTCGCTGCCCCTGCTCTTCGTCACCGAGGCGAAGTGGCTGGTGGAGTTCATCCAGACGCTCCAGCCGGAGGGCAAGACGCTCTACGTGCAGAACGGCCTGTCCCGCGAGCACTTCCCCTGCGTGCAGGCCCCGCCCCAGCGCGAGGGCAAGCTGCGCGTGCTGGTGGAGGGCCCCTGGGGCGTGGGCTTCAAGGGCGTGCCGGAGACGTTCGAGGTGCTGGAGCTGGCGGCCGAACAGGGCGTCCAGTTCGAGACCGGGTGGCTCGCGTCGTCGTCCGGCGGGGAGAAGCCCACCGTGGGCGGCCAGCCGGTGCAGGTGCACGAGCGCATCCCCATCAACCAGGTGCACCAGGTCTACGGCCAGTACGACGTGCTGCTGAAGCTCTCCCGCGTGGAGGGCATGTTCGGCCCGCCGCTGGAGATGTTCTCCCAGGGCGGCACCGCCATCACGTACACCGTCACCGGCACCGACGAGTACATGGTGCACGGACAGAACTCGCTGCTGGTGGAGCCGTACAACCGCCGGCAGATCGTCCAGTTCCTCCAGCTGTTGAGCACGCAGCCCGCGTACCTCGCGCACCTGCGCACGAACGCGCTCGCCACCGCGAAGGCGTTCACGGACTGGGACGCGAGCACGCGCCAGGTGGCCTCCGGGCTGGAGGCGCTGCACGCGGAAGGCTGGACGAACGCGCACCTGCGCCCCGCGCTGGCCGCGATGTCCACCATGCACGGCCACTGGCTGGATGACGTCTGGCGCGGAGAGAAGGGCCACTCGTCGCTGCACCCGTACGTGGGGCCGGGCGAACAGGTGCTGCTGGAGCGCTACCGCCAGTTCAAGAAGTCCCGCCCCGTCCGCGCGCTGCAGAAGCTGGTGTCGGACGACTTCAAGAAGTCCCTCCGCGCGCGCCTCACGCGAGTCCTGTCATGAGAGTCCATCCGCCCTCCTCCCCCCAGCGCGTCGCCTTCCTGGGCGAGCCGGCCTTCGAGCCGCACGTGCCCGTCCAGGCGGCGTGGGCGCAAGTCCGCTTCTTCCCCGTGACGGCCGGCCAGTGGGAGGCCGCCATCGACGCGGCCCACGCGTGGGGCGCGGACGCGACGCTCGTCTTCCGTCCCCAGGACGTCACGCCGGAGCTCGCGGCGCGCCTGCCCGGCGCCATGCGCATCGGCATCATCCCCTCGCCGCTGTTCAACGCGGCGGAGATCGAGCTGCTGTCGCGCACGTCGGGCCCGGACGTGAAGGGCTTCCGCTGGCTCACCTACCTGGAGACGCCCGCGTCGCCGGAGCTGGCGCGGCTGCCGCTGTTGCAGACGCTGCCCCTGCCGGTGGACACCGCCCGGTGCGCCACGGGCCCGAGGCTGGACAGCCGGCGCGTGCTGGTGGCGGACTGGGCCCGCCCGACTCCGGAGGCCCTGGAGGCCCTGCTCAAGGTCGCCCCCGTGGACATCCTGTCCGCGCACGCCACGCCCGACGAGGTCACCCGGGCGCTGGAGCAGGCGGGGACGCTGGTGTACGCGTCGCGCGACCTGATGGGCCGGTTTGATGCGCTGCCCCTCCTGGCGATGGCGCACGGGCTGCTCGTCATCGCGGACACGGTGTTCGCCTCCGACTGGTACGTGGAGCCGGAGGACGAGTTCCTCTACCGGCCGGACAGCCACTGGGCGCGCGCGGTGGATGAAGTCCTTCGCATGCCCGTGTCGTTCCGCCCGGTGCGCATCCGGGCCTGGCAGAAGATGCGCGAGGCGTTCGATGCGTCCGCGTGCTTCCAGCGCGTACTCCACGACGCGTACCTGTTCGCGGATCCCGTGGCGCACCTGGCGTCCCTGACGCCCGCGCGCCCGTCCACCCCGGTGGCGTCCGTCGCCGTGGAACCTCCTCGCGTCGCGGAGGCCGCTCCGGAAGCACTCGGCGCGGAGAAGGTCACGCGTCCCAGCCGCTCCCTCGCGGCCGTCCCCAACTAGAGCCAAGGACACCGGAAGCAGATGAATGCCCGCCGTGAACCCGCAGCGGCCGCGCTGCTTCCCTCCCTCCAGCGTTGGGCTGTGGAGGCCGCGCGCGACCTGTACCTGATGCAGAAGGGCGCACCCGCCGCCACGAAGCAGCCCCGCGCGAGCGCCGCCGAGCGCATGTCCGTGCTCACCGCGGAGGCCCTGCCCCCGGAGCTGGTGGAGGGGCTGTCGCAGGCCTCGCGCCTGCTGCGCACGGGCGACGCCGTGTCCGTGGAGTCCGCGCCCTTCGCCACGTTGCAGGAGCGCCTGCTGACGTTGACGGCGGGCTACGACGTGGTGGGCTTCGACGTCTTCAACACGCTGGTCGTGCGCAGCGTGGAGGGCGAGTGGCTCAAGACGGCCGTGGCGCGCGGCTTCGTGTCGCGGCTCCAGGAGCTGCTCCACCCGGAGCGCATGCCCACCGTGGCCGAGGTGCGCCAGCGCCGCTTCGTCCTGGAGATGGAGGTCGCCGGAGAACAGGTGGCCCAGGGGCGCGACAACGAGGTGGACTTCGAGGAGCTGCTGCTGCGCTGGGCCGGCAGCTGGGTGCCCGTGGAGCCCCACCGCTCGCGCATGGCGGCGGAGCTGCGCGCGCTGGAGATCGAGCTGGAGAAGTGCGCGCTGCGGCCCGCGCCGGGCATCCCGGAGCTGCTGGCCGCGCTCAAGGCCCAGGGCAAGCGGCTCATCTTCGTCAGCGACATGTACCTGTCCGCCCCGCTGCTGCGCGAGCTGCTGCGCCACTGCGGGCTGGAGCAGTACTTCGACGCGGGCTACGTCTCCATCGACGAGGGGCTGCGCAAGGCGACGGGCCGCCTCTTCCCTCGCGTGTTGGAGCGCGAGGGCCTGCAGCCGGGACAGCTCTTCTTCGTCGGTGACGACGAGAACGCGGACAACGTGCAGCCGCGCCGGCTGGGCATCGCCACGCTGCGCGTGGAGGACCCGGACGAGAAGCAGCGCCGCCGCCGGCTGGAGATCGCCCAGAAGGCCGTGGAGCAGAACCCGTTCTGGGCCGCGCACTACGTGGACGTCGTGCTGGGCAACGAGGCCCGCCATGTCCGCGACTACGAGGACGACCCCAGCTACCAGCTGGGCCGCACGCTGGCGCCGGGGCTCGTGGCCTTCGTGGTGGACGTCATCGAGCGCTCGGAGAAGCTGGGCATCGACCACGTCTACTTCCTCGCGCGCGAGGGCCTGACGCTGCTGAAGGTGTTCGCCATCCTGAAGGACTCCGGCCTGTTCCGCCGGGTGCCGAAGGCGCACTACCTGTTCGTCAGCCGCGCCTCCACCATCCTCGCGTCCATGCGGGAGCTGAGCTGGGAGGAGGTCCACCGCTTCTGGCGTCAGTACAGCCGCCAGTCGCTGCGCGGCCTGCTCAAGAACCTGTCGCTGCCCCAGGACGAGTTCATCCGGCTGGCCGCCGAGTGCGGCCTCACCGACCCGGACCGCCCCATCGTGGAGCCGACGAAGGAAGAGGCCTTCCAGCGCTTCCTCGCGTCGCGCCGCGTGCGCGTGGCCTTCCACCACCGCCGCGACGAGGCCCGCGCCGCGCTCGCCCGCTACCTGGACTACCGCGGGCTGATGGGCCTGAAGCGCACGGCGCTCGTGGACATCGGGTGGAAGGGCAGCATGCAGGACAACCTGATGCGCGCCTTCGAGCACGAGCCGCGCTTCCCGGAGCTGCACGGCTTCTACCTGGCCTACGTGCCGGACGGTCAGCCGCTGGCGAAGAAGTCCTTCAAGTACGGCTACCTGTCGGACCTGCGGCGGCGCGACCTGGAGGAGGCGGACTTCCTGCGCAACACCGCCATCTTCGAGATGATCACCACGGCGAACCACGGCAGCACCCTGCGCTACGGGCAGAACCCGTGGGCGCCGCACCTGCCCCTGCCGGAGCTGGTCCACCACGAGCAGGAGAAGGACAACGCAGCGCGCTTCTTCCGCCGGGTGCAGGAGGGCATCTACGACTACGCGCGGGACTACGCGCGCCTGTCACCGCTCCTGCGCTTCACCGCGGACGAGTTGAAGCCGGGCACGCTCCAGGAGCTGCTGCGCTACACGCGCTACCCCACGGACGAGGAGGCGCACGAGTTCCTCAAGTACTCGCACGTGGAGAGCTTCGGGGTGCATGAGATCACCACCTTCGGCCTCAAGCTGGAGCTGAGGAAGCTGTCCCAGGCCGGCTCGGTGAAGGGGGCCCTGAAGGAAGTGTGGAAGGCCTTCGAGACCAACTCCTGGCGCGACGGCGTGGTGAGGCGCAGCGGCCTGCCCCTGGCGAACCTGGCCTACGACGCCTGGTTCACCTGGCGGGCCATCCGCTAGGCCCGCGCCCCCCCGGCGTTACTTCGGGGGACGGCGCGCGCTGGGCACCTCGTGGGCCAGCGTGCGCACCGCCAGCGCCTCGCCGTCCTCGGCGTGCCGGCGCAGGTCGCAGTCCCCCGACAGCAGCGTGAGGTTGGGGTTGTAGTAGGGGTCGCCCCGCTTCAACCACGGCCGGTAGGACGTGAAGGAGCGCCAGTAGTCCGGCTCCGGAATCGCGTCCGTGCGGCGGCTGGCCGACTCGTGGTGCACCACGCGCGCGAAGGGCGTGCACACCACGCGCAGGCCCTGGGCGTTCAAGCGCAGGCCCAGGTCCACGTCGCTGCCGCACAGGAGGAAGCGCTCGTCGAAGCCGCCCAGCGCGTCGAAGAGGGGCCGGCGGATCATCACGCACGCGCTGGTGACGGACAGCCAGTTGCGCACCCACTCCGTGTGTCCGAAGGGCGTGGAGATGGGCCCGTCCGGCAGGCGCCAGAAGGGGTGCCCCGCCATGCCCGTCATCCCCACGACGATGCCCGCGTGCTGCACGGTGCCTTCCGGGAAGAGGAGCTTCGCCCCCACCGCGCCCACCTCCGGGCGCTGCGCCTGGGACACCAGCTCCGTGAGCCAGCCCGGGTCCACCACTTCCATGTCGTTGTTGAGGAACAGCAGCAGCTCGCCCGTGGCCTGCCCCGCCGCCCAGTTGTTGATGGCCGGGTAGTTGAAGGGGAAGTCCCAGGTGAGCTTCACCACGCGCGAGTCCGTGAGCGTGTCCAGCAGCGCGAACGTCTCCGGGCGCGTGCTGTTGTTGGACACCAGCAGCAACTCGAAGTGCCGGTACGTCGTCTTCGTCAGGAGCGTGTCCGCCAGCGTCTCCAGCAGGTCCGGCCGGTCCTTGAACGGGACGATGATGGACACCTTCGGCGAGCCCTTCACCGCGTAGCGCACGCGGTAGCGGCCCGGCCCCGGCACCGTCACCTCCGCCTGCTCGCCCCGGCGCTCCAGGTGCTCTTCGAGCGCGCGGCGCCCCTCGGGGGACACCTGGCCCACGAGCCCCGCGCGCCGGTGGTAGAGCAGGTGCGGCACGTGCCCGATGCGCTCGGAGGCCTCGCTGACGCGCAGGAGCAGGTCGTACTCCTCCGCCCCCGGGAAGCCCTCGCGGAAGCCGCCCACCGACTCCACCAGCGAGCGGCGCACCATCACCAGCCGGCCCAGGTAGTCCACCGAGCGCAGCAGGTCCGGCGACCAGTCCGGCTTGAAGAACGGAGCGGTGCGGCGCCCTCGCGCGTCCAGCCGGTCCTCGTCCCCGTAGACGACGTCCAGGGACGGATCCGCGCCCAGCGCCAGCGCCACCTCCGCCAGCGCATGGGGCGCGAGCGTGTCCTCCGCGCCCAGCACGCCCACGAAGTCCCCGCTCGCGGCCTGCGCGCCCACCCTCAGCGCGCGGGCCAGGTCGGCGGGACCGGAGAGCGTCACCCGGCGGATGCGCGGCTGACGGCGCGATGGGCCCCAGGGCTCCGGCAGCGGGGGCCCGTCCTCCGGCCCCACCACCACCAGCTCCCACTGCGGGTAGAGCTGGGCCTCCACCGACGCCAGACACTCGCGCAGGTGCGAGGGACAGGCTCCGGCGGTGGACACCACCAGGGACAGCCGGGGCCGGCGCGGCAGGCGCTCCAGGCCGCTCCGGGCGGCGCTCACGTCCGCCGGCTCCCGCAGCGTGCACCAGTGATGGAAGTCCTCCAGCGCGGGCAGCGCCGGGGGCGGCGTGCGCACCCCGAGGATGGCGGCCAGCGCCACCACCGCCTCGCCGTTGAAGCGCGACTGCCGGCGCAGCACCTCACCCCAGAGCGGCGCGGAGGCCCGCAGGCCCCGGGGCAGCCCCGGACGCGCCAGCGGCCACGCCAGGGCCACGAGCCGCGCCACCCGGTGCGTGGCGTCCAGGACGTCCGGCGTGCCCGCGGCCGCGACGGACAGCAGCGTGTCGCGCATCAGCGCGTTCCACTCCGCCTGGCGCGCGAGCAGCGGCTCCAGCACCGGCTTGAGGGCGCGGCTCCACGCGTGCCACGCCAGCTTCCAGGGCCGCGCCACCGGGGCGGCCACGGAGGGCCCTTCCGCGTCGAGCTGCGCGCGGACCCACGCCGTCAGGTCCTCGCGTAGGCCCTGGTCGCGCCGGGCCTCCAGCCGCTCCAGCACCCGCAGGACGCGCTGGTTGAAGGCGCCCTGGGGCCGCAGCAATTCGACGTGGAGCGGGCGCAGGCCCAGCACGAAGGCGCGCTTGGCGGCCGTCACCCACTGCCCGATGGCGGAGCGGTGCGAGGGCGGCACGGAGAACTCGAAGGGGACGGCGAGCCGGGCCGCGGCCAGGAGCGGCGACAGCGCCGCGTTGGCCGGAGGCGCCAGCCTGCGCAACCGCTCCGTCAGGGCCGCGAGGGCCGGGGCGTTCGCGCCGTCAGGCTCGGCGCGCAAGGCGGCGATCTGCTCGGCGAGCTCCGCGGCGGACGTCGACGCCTGCCCCCCCTCGGGCATGCTGTGGAACAAGGTGCTCACTTCCCAGGCGCCTCCCCTTTTCAAGGCCCCGGGCCGCGGCGTGCGGGGAGGCCTCCTCCCCTCAGGAGGCCGCGGCATGCTTGGGCACGGAGACGGCCTGGACGGGGGCGGCCGGAGCCTCATCCACCACCCAGGCATGCTCCGGCCGGAAGACACCCCGGTCGTCATGCTCGGTCGACACGGAGAAGGTGCAGCGCGCTTCGCGCCCCGCCTCCGGGTTCGCGTTGTTGCCCGTCTTCAGCTCCACGCTCAGCACGTAGGCGCCCCCCAGGAGCCCCACCCGCGGCAGCACGAAGCGAAGCCGGCCCTGCGGCGGCAACGGCGTCGGCAGTGGCACCCGGTCCGTCCGGGTGCTCGTCGCGTACAGCACCGGCCCGTCCGCGGACGCCAGCGTGAGGACGAACTCCACGTCCTCCACGGCCTCGCGGGCCACGTAGTCGATGCACACCTCCGCCCGCGTCTCCGGGGCGATGGTGCCCAGCTCCTCCCCGCGCGGGCCCGTCAGCCACACCCGGGACACGGCGACCTGGGGCACGGGCTTCGGCGCGTCCGTGACAGGGGGCCCCTCCGGCAGGCCGGGCAGCGCCCCTCCGCCTTCCGTCAGCGCTGGCGGCGTGAACACGGTGGAGCGCGCCTCCGCGAGCGACACCGCCTGCCGGTACTCGGCGGAGATCTCCGCGGGGGTACCCATGCGACGGATGCGCCCGCCGTCCAGCCACGCCGCCTGATCACACCACCGCTCCACGGTGGCCATGTCGTGCGTGACGAGGACGATGGTCTTCCCCAGGCGCTTGAACTCCGTCATCTTCGCCATGCTCTTCTTGCTGAAGTGCTCGTCTCCCACGGCGAGGATCTCATCGATGATGAGGATGTCCGGATCCACGTGCGTGGCCACGGAGAACGCCAGCCGCATGTACATGCCGCTGGAGTACGTGCGCACCGGCTCGTCGATGAACTCCCCCAGCTCACTGAACGCGATGATGGCGTCCATCTTCGCGCGCACCTCCGCGCGGGACATGCCGAGGATGATGCCGTTGATGAGGATGTTCTCCCGGCCGGAGAAGTCCGGGTGGAAGCCCGCGCCCAGGTCCAGGAGCGCGGAGACGCGCCCGTTCACCGTGATGGTGCCGGAGGTGGGCGCGTAGATGCCGGTGATCAGCTTCAAGAGCGTGCTCTTGCCGCTGCCGTTGCGCCCCAGGATGGCCACCGTCTGGCCCCTGGGGATGCGCAGGTTGACGCCCCGGAGCGACTCGATGAAGCGGCCCTGCTTGGACACGCGGTTGCCGCGCAGCCAGCGCACGAGCTCCGACTTGAACGTGGTGTATTCCCCCCGGATGGTCCGCTTCCGGAAGTTCTTCACCACGTCCTGGATGACGATGGCGTCCTCGGTCGGTGGGTTGGCCATCTAGATGGACTCCGCGAACTCCTCGCGGCGGCTCTCGAAGATCTGCGTGGCGCCCCACAGCAGGCACAGCGAGACGCCCAGGAGCGACACGAGCGGCACCGCGTCCGGCAGGCGGTGTTCGTAGAACATGGCCTGGTACGAGGTGATGAGGATGGACATCGGGTTGATCACCTGGAGCACCCGACGGTACGCCTCCGGGATGGTGGACAGCTTGTAGAGCACCGGCGTGACGAAGAACCACAGCATCATCAGGTTCATCACGATGTGCTGGAGGTCCCGGAACGTCACGTTGAAGGCGCTGACCGCGTACACCACCGCGAAGGTGAAGCACATCTGCACCAGCACCACCACCGGGAAGGCCAGGATGTGCCAGGACGGCACCACGCCGAAGAACAGCCCCAGCACCACCATCAGCGGCAGGGAGAAGATGAAGTTGCAGAAGTTGGTGGCCACCACCGTGGCCGGCAGCACCTGGGCCGGGAAGCGCACCTTGGTCATCAGGTCGCGCCGGTCGCTGATGGAGCTGGCCCCCGCTGATATCGACGTGGAGAACCAGGTCCACGGCAGCAGGCCCACGAACAGGAAGTAGGCGTAGTTCGGGATCTGGTTCTTCATGAACACGCTGAACAGCAGCGTGTACACGAGCATATGCAGGGTGGGGTTCAGGAACGTCCAGAAGAAGCCCAGCACCGAGCCGCGATAGCGCGCCTTCAGCTCGCGCTGCACCAGGCTGAGGAGGAGCCCCCGGTACGAGTAGAGTTCCCGGAAGTTGCGAATCATGCGCCGGTATCCATACCGCAAACGGTCCGCCGGAGGCGAATGACCCGGTAAACAGCAGGCCGTCCGTCCCTCGCGTGCCCGCCTGCTGTCGCGAGCCAATCCCGGAGCCAAGGGGAGAAAGAAAAAGGCCCCCTGGTTTCCCAGAGGGCCTTTATTTTTGGAGCGGGAAAAGGGATTTGAACCCTCGACCCTCGCCTTGGCAAGGCGATGCTCTACCGCTGAGCTATTCCCGCATCAGGACCGCTGTACCGCGTGCTGCGTTTTCCGTCGGGCGGTGCCGCGCCGGAAGTGAGGTGGGGTATACCGAGGGCCTTCGGACTCGTCAAACACTTTTCGCATCCGGATCCGCATCCGCGCTCCCCCTCCGGGCGAGCATCCCCAGGAAGGCGCGGAAGTAGACAACGGCGCTCCACACGGAGAAGGCGCCCGACAGGTACACCAGCACCTTGCCGACCTGGTTGTAGTCCACCGTGACGGTGCGGAAGCCCAGGTCCAGCGGGTGCACGTAGTGGACGCAGAGGGAGATGATCCCCACGAGCTGGAGGGACGTCTTCCACTTCCCCTCCTGGCCGGCGGCGATGACCATGCCCTCGCTGGCGGCGATGGTGCGCAGGCCGCTGACGATGAACTCGCGCGCCAGCAGCACGATGACGACCCACGCGGCGATGCGGCCCAGCCGGACCATCATCACCAGGGCGGCCATGGCGATGAGCTTGTCCGCCAGCGGGTCCATGAACTTGCCCACCACGGTGATGAGGTTCCACTTGCGGGCGAGGTAGCCGTCCACCACGTCGGTGATGGAGGCCACCGCGAACACCAGGCCCGCGAGCAGCGAGTGCAGCGGGTCCGCGTCGTAGGTGAGCCACACGAACACGGGGATGATGAGGATCCGCCCCAGCGTGAGCATGTTGGGCAGGTTCCAGAACTCCTGCACCAGGATGCTGGGACGACGGGAGGCGCGCTTGCGGGCCCGCTCCTCGCGCTTGCGCTGCTTCCTGAGAGCTCGGTCCGAGGCCATGGGCGCGCTTTCTACCGGACCCCGACTGCGATGAGGGCAAAACCTTCGCCGCCCAACTCCACCGCGCAGCGCAGTGTCTCCCCGCCAGCGGACTGGAGCAGCGGCACCACGCGGGGGGTGAGGTTGCCCAGCCAGCCCACCAGGTGCGTGAGGGGCACCGACACCGGCGCGTCCATGGCCACCGGCACCGAGCGCAGCGCCCCCGCGAGGCTCAGGAGCACCCGCCCCTGTCCGCGCAGGTGCACGAGGTCCAGGTCCGGCGCCAGGTCCGACGGGACGCGGCCGTTCTCGAACACCACCGGCTCCTCGAAGGCGAAGACGCACGCGTCGCGCAGGTAGATGGACTCCTCGTCCAGCTCTACAGCAAGGAGCTGCCGCCCCTCCCCGGGCGCCACGTGCAGCGTCCCCTGCCCCTTCGCGCGCACCATCCCCTGCACGCCCTCGCCGAAGGGCTTGTCCGTGGGCCGGCCCCGGAAGCGCTTCATCTCTTGCTGGAAGGTGACCTGCCCCTGCACGGCGAGGAGCCCTTCCAGGCGGGTCAGCAGCTCACCGTTCACCGTCAGCGCGACGCTCGCCGGCCACTGCATGAACGGCTGGCCCGGCTCCGTGCCCGGCAGCTTCACCGTGGGGATCCACTCGGTGAGCAGGGGCGGGTTCACGCCCGTGCGGGCTTCCGCGGCGCTCGGGGTCGTGGCGGCGGGGGCCACGCGTGGGGCCTTGGAAGGCTCGCTCGCGGCCAGCGCGGCGGAGGTCTCCGCGAAGGCAGCGCCGGGCTCCGACTCCAGGTCGGACGCGAGGACGGGGAGCTCCTCGGAGACCTCGATCTCCTCCGACACCGGCGTGGGGGACAGCTCGTCGGAGACCTCCACGTCGTCGCCGGAGGCGTAGGCGTCCGTCGTGTCGTCGAGCGCCTGGGCCTCCTCATCGCCGAAGGCGGTCGCACCGGCGGCGAGGCTCGGATCCTCGTCCTCCTGCACGGGGGCTGCCGCGCCGGACCGGGCCTTCGCGGGG
>NZ_RAWA01000379.1 GCF_003611675.1 Corallococcus sp. CA053C | reverse complement strand
CCCCAGACCCCAGGACTTCCTGCCCCGCGTCAGGAAGCCAGCGCCTTGCTCGCTCCACGGATTGGAAGCTGGATACGGTGGCTTCTGGATCCGGTGGAGGCAACGAAGGCGCGGGTCCAGGGGAAAAGCCGGTTCCGGACATCGCGGCGCGAGCCCTGTCCCCGATTGCGCCTAAGCTGCCGCCCCGTGAACAGGCCGTCCGAACAGAGTCCCGTGGGCGGCCTCCGCGCGCGGCTGCACACCATCATCTTCGAGGCGGACACGCCGGCGGGGAAGGCGTTCGACGTGGCCCTCCTGTGGGCCATCGTGTTCAGCGTGGTGGCCGTGATGCTGGAGAGCGTCGCGCAGGTGCGCGTGCGCCACGGCGCGGCGCTCCACACCGCCGAGTGGATCTTCACCGGGCTCTTCGCGGTAGAGTACGTGCTGCGGCTCGCCGCGGTGCGCAGGCCCCTGGACTACGCGCGCAGCTTCTTCGGCGTCGTGGACCTGATGGCGCTGTTGCCGTCGTTCCTGAGCGTGGTGTTCCCCGGGTCGCAGACGCTGCTGGTGGTGCGCGTGCTGCGGCTGCTGCGCGTCTTCCGCATCCTCAAGCTGGGGCACCTGCTGGGGCAGGCGGAGGTGCTGCTGACGGCGCTCCGGGCGAGCCGGCCGAAGATCATCGTCTTCCTGGGCACGGTGCTGAGCATCGACGTCATCATGGGCGCGGTGATGTACATGGTGGAGGGCGAGGCGCACGGCTTCGACAGCATCCCCCGCTCCATGTACTGGGCCATCGTGACGATGACGACGGTGGGCTTTGGGGACATCACGCCGAAGACGGTGACGGGGCAGTTCCTCGCCTCCATCCTGATGGTGATGGGCTACGGCATCATCGCGGTGCCCACGGGAATCGTGTCGGTGGAGCTGGCTGCCGCCACGCGTCAGCGTCCGGACACCCAGGCCTGCCCGGGCTGTGGCGCACAGGGCCATGACCTGGATGCGCGCTTCTGCAAGCGGTGCGGGACGGCGCTGGACTGGACCCCTCCCAGCCCGCGCGGAGAAACTGGCTAGGATGGCCGGGCGCATGGCCCGCTCCATCGACACGCCCGAGCTGGACGAGGAGCGGCTGGTCCGCCAGTTCCCCGGCATCGACCGCAAGGCGGTGGGCGCGTTCTTCACGCCCGCGCCCATCGTGGAGCGCACGCTGTCGCTCGCGCTGGCGCACCTGGAGGGCCGGCCGCTCACGGTGGTGGATCCGGCCTGCGGCGCGGGAGCGTTCCTCGCGGCGGCGGCGAAGCACCGGCCGGACGCGCGGCTGTGCGGGCTGGAGCTGGACGCGGGGGTCGCGCGCATGTGCCAGGCCCGGGTGCCGGGCGCGGACGTGCGCGTGGGCGACGCGCTGCGAGGCGGGCTGGAGCCGCTGCTCGCGGGGACGCCGGACGGACACGCCGAGTTATGGGTGGGCAACCCGCCCTACAACGGCACCTCGCCGGTGTTGAAGGACGCGGACGCCTACGCGCGGCTGCGAGCCCTGATGCCCCTGGCGATGCCCCCGGGCACCAGCCTGCGGGATGACTTCGCCTTCTTCCTGCTCGTCGCCACGAATCGTCTGGCGACGCGGCCCGGGGTCCTGGCCTTCATCACGCCCGCGAGCCTGCTGGAGTCGTTCATCTACGCGCCGCTGCGTCGCGTGCTCCTGGAAGCGCTCCACCTGCACGAGGTGGTGGACCTGGGGCCGGGCAGGTTCCGGGGCACGCAGGTGCGCACGTGCATCACGGTGTGGACCTCCCGGTCCGGGAGCGACGCCCCGTCCCCGCGCTACGAGCACAAGGGCGCGGGGCAATGCTTCACGCCGGAGCCGCCCGAGTGGCGGCTGTCCCCCATCGCCCGGGAGGCCGCGGAGCTGGACGCGGACTGGCGCGCGAGGGGCGAGCCGCTCACCACGCTCATCCCGGTGAGCCTGCCCGGGGTGAAGACGCGCTTCGACGAGCTGCTGGTGGACGCGGACTCGGACCGGCTGCTCGCGCGCCTGAGGGCCTTCGCCGCCGCGACGGACGCCACGTTGGAGGACTTCGCGAGGGAGCACGGCCTGGAGCCCGCGCTCCTGCCCAAGCTGCGGGCGTTGAAGGAGGGGCCGGCGCTGGAGGTGGACGCGTGCCACGTGCGCCCGTTCTTCCGCTACGGCGGAGCACGGCACCGGGGCGCGCTGCCACCGGAGGCGCGAGCCTACTGCTACCTGGACCGGAGGCTGGTGCCGCGCGGGGACCACCGGCTGCGCGGCCCGTATGATCCGCACCAGGAAGCGGTGAAGCTGCTGTTCAACGTGCGCGAGCTGCCCTTGTCGGCGGCGCTGCTGGAGGAGCCCGGCTGCGTGCACGACCACCGGCACGCGCGGTTCGCGCCGCTGTACGTGCCCCAGCGCGTGCGCGACGAGGGCCTGGTCATCACCCGGGGAGCCACGTCCCGCGAGGAATTGGGGCCGGACGTCCCCAACCTGTCGCCCCGGGGGCGTGCCTGGGCACAGACGCGGGGAGGCCCGGAGGAGGCCTTCCGCGCGGTGGTGCGCTTCCTGAACGGAGCGCAGGTGCAGCGGGTGTGGGGGCCCGCGTTCGGAGCGTCGCGGGTGGTGCCGGTGCCGCTGGAGGGGCCGTTGCCGGAGTGATGACTCCCCATCACCGCCCGGGCGCGGGGGTGGACATTCTCCTGCGAGGCGCGAGGGTGGGAGGTAGTGTCGCCGCGCTACGCAACCCGTCCCTCGTTGGAGAATTGGAACCCATGACGATTCGCGCCCTGTTGATTGCCGCTGCCCTGACCACCACGCCCGCCCTGGCCCAGGACGCGGGGACTCCGGCCGCCGCGGATGCGGGGACGAAGCTGGCGCCCAAGAAGGGTGAGACGGTGAAGGCGACGCTGAAGGACGCCCAGGGCAAGGACGTGGGCGAGGTGACGCTGGAGCAGGCGCCGACGGGCGTGCTGGTGAAGGGCTCGCTGATGAACCTGCCGGAGGGCGAGCACGCCATCCACATCCACGAGGCGGGCAAGTGCGAGGCGCCGGACTTCAAGACGGCGGGCGGCCACTTCAACCCGACGAAGAAGCAGCACGGCGTGCTGTCGCCCAAGGGCAAGCACGAAGGCGACCTGCCGAACCTCCACGTCGCGCAGGACGGCAAGGTGCAGTTCGACTTCTTCGCCCAGGGCCTCAAGGTGAAGTCGCTGCTCGACAAGGACGGCTCCGCCGTCGTGGTGCACGCCAAGCTGGACGACTACCACTCCGACCCCACCGGGGATGCCGGCGGCCGCATCGCCTGCGGCGTGGCGGAGAAGCAGTAGTCGTCCTGTCTCGTGGTTCAGCCGGCGCGGCCCTTGAGCGCGGCCTGGATGAAGGACAGGCCGTGATCAAACCGCACCTTCAAGGTGCATTGCTGCTGCCTCAGCAACTCCACGATGGTCGGTGTCTCGAAGTCCTGCTTGTTGCTGTTGAACAAGCAGGACTTCTGACCGGCCCGTGACGCTTCCCGAAGGCTGAGCAGCACTGACGCAAGCACCACCGCATCCGGGAAGTGCAGCCGGGACTCCTCCACCTGGAGGGTCGCCGCATGCGCGATGACCTGGGCTCCCGTCGGCAGGATCTCCGAGCAGCGCAGCAACCGCGCATGGATGGAGTTCACGCGCTGCTCTGCTTCCTGCGTGATGGTGACCAGGCTGGATTGGACTTCGGCCCAGGCCTGCTCCTGGGCTTGAGCGAAGACCCTCACCCGCTGACGCTCGCGAAACTCTTGTCGGAGCCCGTCCGACAGCTGCCGGTGCTTGTCGCGCTTGCGCCGCAGCTCGTCCATCGGCTCGATGAAGCAGAAGGCGGGGACGGCCAGAAGGATGGCGCCTGCCTCGGCGAGCCGCAGGACCTCTTCACACGACTCCACGTGCTCCTGCTCATAGGCCAACTGGAGAATGAAGTTGGTCTCGGCGTAGACCCTCAGACACGCTCCTCGCGAACCTCTCCCCCAGCAACAGCCTTGAGAAGCCCCATGAGCACAAGGCCAACGTCTTTCATCCCCTGGAAGCCCGGGGTGGTCAGGTCGTTCAACCACAACGACACGAGCATGTTGAACGCCAGGGGCATGATGCCTTCGGGCCCGGTACCGACGCGCTGGAAGTACGGGCCCAGGATCTTCGTGGCATCGAGCACGCGGGTCGGCGTGCCCCCCTTCTTCACCTTGGAGGGTTTCCAGACGTAGAGCCACTCCGGAGTCACCAGGAAGAAGAAGTCGGCATTCGGCCGCTGACCGAACGCTTCCAGGTTGAGCCAGAACTTCGTCGCCCAGTCGCGCGTCGCCCCCAGACGGGCCTTCACCTCGACCTGAACCCTCGGGTGTCCACTCCGGTCATGGACCGTGAAGTCGAACCTGGGCTGGGAATGGGGATGCGGCCCCGAATGCGGTTCCATCACGCCTCCATCATAGGAAGGGGTCTGTCATCCCGCCAGACGTGCCCCGCCCGTCAGCCCAGGTGCCTCGCGTCTCACACGTACCCGAACCGCCGCCGTGCGAACCACTCCGCGCCCAGCAGCGCGATGAGCGCCACGAGGTAGTACCAGCGATCCCACAGCGGCTGGTCCTTCGCGCGCCCCACCTCCACCACCGGCGGATCCAACAGCGGCACGTCCGGCAACCCGTCCTGCGGCAGCTTGTACGCCTTGCCCTCGGTGATGCTCGCGATCTGCTCCATCAGCTCCGGCCGCACCGACGCGTCCGACAGCTCCGGCCCCACCGCGCGCACCGCCACCGCGTCCTCGCCCTTGCCCAGGTCCGTGTCGCCCTTCTTCGCCGACGCGAGCAGCTTGTACGGCCCCGGCGCCGGCGGCGCGAACTCCAGCCGCACCACGCCGTCCGCGCCCGTGGCCCCCGTCTGCACCGCCACCGGCTTCTGCGTCGCCACCGAGAACAGCTCCACCCGCACCTGCGCGTCCTGCGCCGGCTGGTAGTCCGCCATCCGCGCCTGCACCACCACGCCCACCGGACGCCCCGGCTCCACCGACGGCGGATCCGCCGTCACCTTCAGCGTCGTCAAATCCGGGTCCCTCACCAACCACCGCAAGGCATTGCCCCAGAAGCGGTCATACGCCCGGTTCGGTGACCCGTCCCGGTGCGCCGTGAACGCCCAGGACCACGTCGCGTCCGTCGCCACCACCATCGCCCGCCCCCGCCCGTAGTCCCACACCGACACCAGCGGCGCGTTCTTCCCATCCACCGTCACGAACGGATGATCCATCAGCACCGTCGCGCCCGGCCGCGCCCGCGTCAGGTTCGCGCCCGGAATCGGCGCCAACTCACCCCACGTGCCCTCCGTGCTCGCCGCCCCCGTCCCGATGGACGTCACCGGGTGCCGCAATCCCTCCGGCGTCAGACGGGGCTTGAACGGCTCCGGGTTCGCGGGCCCCGCCGCCTCCACCGGCAGCGCCTCCATCAGCGTGGGCATGCTCGCGCGGCCCTCGCCCAGCACGCTGTCGCCGCCAATCATCACGAACGCGCCACCCTCGTGGATGTAGCGCTCCAGGTTCCGCTCGTACTCCGCGATGGACAGCGACGGATCCGAGTAACCGAAGTTCTGGAAGATGACGACGTCGAACGTGTGCAGCTTCGTGTCGAAGATCTCCTCCATCGGGAACGGGATGAGCGACAGCTCGCGCTCGTTCGTCACCCCGGGGTCGTCCGACAGGGTGCGCAGGATGTAGAACGAGATGAGGTCCACGTTCGCGTCCTGCTTGAGCAGCCCCCGCAGGAACCGCTCGTCCCACGACGGCCGCCCCACCACCAGCAGCACGCGCACGCGGTCGCGAATGACTTTCAACGTGAACGACCGGCTGTTGTTCTCGCTCACCGCTTCATCCGGGAACGTGGGCACCGTCACCGTGTAGACGAACCGCCCCGTCTGGTCCGGCGTGAAGGTGAAGGACACCGGCTTCACGTCGTCGCCGGTCGTCATCCGCACCAGCTTGTTCGCGACCGTCTTGCCTTCCTGGCTGAGCACCACCGGGATGTCCTGGCCAGCGAAGCCGCGGCCATGGATCTCCACCTCCACCGTGAGCGAATTGCGCACGAAGGCGAAGTCGTCCACCTTCAGGCCCTCCACCGCCAGGTCCTTCAGCGCCTCCTGCCCCACGAGGAACGTGGACACCGGCACGCCCAGGTCCGCGAGCGCCGCGCGCGCCCGGCCCACCGCGCCCGCCTTCAGCTCCGCGTTGTCCGCGCCGTCGCTGAACAGCAGCACCCCGGACAGCTTGCGCGACCCCTGCCCCGCCGCCCCCGCGCTCCTCAGCGCCGCCAGCAGGTCCGTCGTCCCCGCGCGCGCCGGCTCGCTGCCCAGCTGCGCGGGCGTCACCGGCGACAGCTCCGGGTCCACGCCGTACACCTCCACCGTGAAGCGGTCCTGCCACGCGGCGAACTGGGGCGCGGCCTTCTCCAGGAACGCCGCCACCTGCGCGCTGCGCGTGGGCCCGCCCGGCTCCGACGGGAAGTTCATGGACGCCGAGCGGTCCACCAGCACCGCCACCCGGTTCTTCATCCGCGCCACCTGCAGGTGCCGGATGCCGGGCTCCAGGAGGAAGAAGAACGCCGCCACGCCCGCGCCCAGCCGCAGGCCCCACAGGAGCAGCCGCCGCCCGCGCGACGGCTCGCGGCGCACGCCCCAGGCCGCAAGCCCGATGCCCGCGACGAGCCCCACCGCCAACAACACCAGCGCCCACACCGGCAGGGGCGAAAGGCTGACGAGCTTCCACGCGTTGAAGGACGGGGAGTTCATTCGGTCGCGCGCCAGGACACGTCAGCGCCGCTTGTTGAGGATGAGGGGCAGGTGCACCGCGTCGTCCTTGTAGTCCAGACACAGCGCATACATGCACAGGTTGATGCCCAGGCGGATGGCCAGCTCGCGCTGCGGCTCGCCGCCCGGGGACACGTCGAACTCATAGTCGCCGGACTCGCTGCGGCTCCACGCGCCCGCCACGTCGTTCTGCGAGTACAGCACCGCCGCGCGCTTGCCCACGCTCGCCACCAGCGGCAGCGGCTTGTGCAACAGCCGCCCGGGCGCCGCGTCCAGCAGGAAGAAGGACTTGAAGACGACGTGCGTCGACGGCGCCTCCTTCAGCGGGTTCTGCGGCAGCACCCGCGCCATCTCCCGGCGGAAGCTCGCGTCGAAGCCGTCCCCGTCGCTGCCGTCGTTGGCGTCCGCGAACACGAAGCCGCCGTACGTCAGGTAGCGGCGCAGGTTGGACACCTCCGCGTCCGTGAGCGGCGGAAAGCCCCCGTCCCCCCCGAAGTAGAGGAAGGGGTACTCGAAGAGGTCCGGGCTGCTCAGCGCGAACGGGCGCGCGTCCGGCACCACCTCCACGGACGTGCGCCGCTGCAGCTCCCACGCGAGCCGCCGCAGGCCGGACAGCCGGCCGTCCCAGCGGCCGCCATGTCGGGCCACGGCCGGGATGAACCGGCTCTTCTCGCCGAAGGCGGACGCACGCCGGGACAGCAGCGGGACGAGCGCGGAAGTGCCGATGAGGAGGTTTCGACGGGACAGGGGCCGCACGGGCATGGGGACGTGCTTATACCGTCGGCGGGTGCCCACATTCCCTGGTATAGACGCGCCCCATGGCGAAAGGCGGACAGACGCCCCCGGAGCCCGGCTCCGACGAAGTGCGCGCGGCCTGGGCCCGCAAGGACGCCGGTGACGTGGCCGGGGCCCGGAAGGACGCCCGGCGCATCCTCGCGCAAGGGCCCTCCTCCCAAGGGCTCTCCCAGGAAGACCGCACCCAGGCCGAAGACCTGCTGCGGGCCACGTCCACGCCCCGCGCCCTCTACGGCTTCGCCTTCCTGAGCGCCCTCATCCTGGCCGTCCTGCTGGGGCTCGCCCTGACCCGCTATTCCTAGCGGCCATTGTCAGTAGGATGACGCGCCATGGAAGGCTTCCTCCTGGCACTCAAGTCCTACCAGACCTTCAACCCCTCGGCCTGGGTGGGCATCTACCGCCTGCTGCCCATGTGGACCGGCGCCGTGGTGGCCGTCGTGGGCCTGGTGCTGCTGCTCGCGGGCGGCGGCCGGCTGTTCCGCGTGGTCGCAGGCCCCGTGGGCGCGGTGATTGGCCTCGTGTGGACGGGGCTCGTCACCCAGAAGCTGGGCCTCGTGGACCTGGATCCGCGCCTGCCCACCTTCGTGGCCGCGGGACTGATGGCGCTGGGCTTCCTCTTCCCACCCGCCGTCACCTTCGTGGGCATGGGCGTCCCCCTGGGCCTGCTCGCGGGGGAGATCGCCGGGCCCACCGACTTCCTGCTCGGCTTCGCCCCGGGCTTCCTCGTGGGCGGGCTGGTGGGCGCGTTCCTCCACCGACAATTGAGCGGCATCGTCGCGTCCGCGGCGGGCGCATGGCTGCTGGTGATTGGCGCGCTCGCGGCGCTGCACCAGTTCGGCGGGCTGGTGGAGGCCGCGGCCAGCCGCCCCTGGGGCGTCATCATCGCCGCGCTCCTCTTCGCGCTCGCGGGCAGCGTCTACCAGCTCGCCATGCGCCCCACGCCCGAGGAGTCCGACAAGAACAAGGCGGAGCGCGAACAGCTGAAGCAGCGCCAGGCCGAACAGCGGGCGCTCGAGAAGCGGTGGGGGGTCAAGTAACCCCCGCCCGGCAATCCTTTACGCCGGGGGGGCCGGGGCGTACATTCCGCCGCCTTTCCCCCCGGAGTTCCCCGAGCATCGATGGGCCAGGCCAGTCGCAAGGACAAGGAAAAGCAGGTTGAGTCCCCCGCGGCAGCGCCCCTGCCGGCCTCGCCCGAGGCGCTCCCCGCCGAGGCGTGGCGCAAGCCCGCCGGACTCACCCGCCGGGGCTGGGCCGTCCTCGCCGGCATCATCGTCTTCATCCAGTTCCCGCTCATCCACTACGCGCTCTTCCGGGGCCAGGCGGACATCACCGCCACCGTCCCCTACGCGCAGTCCTTCAACGACCCGGCCGTCGTCGCCCGCGACTTCTTCTCCACCGGCGCCTACTGGCGCGTGACGGGTGGGGAATTGCTGGGCCCCGCGCCCAAGAACAACCCGCTGTGGCTCCAGGCCGCGCTGCCGGATGACGTGGCGGTGGAGTTCGACGTGCGCCCGGAGTACCCCGAGGGCGACATCCGCGTGGAGCTGTTCGGCAACGGGCGCGACCCGGCCTCCGGCTACGTGCTGGTGCAGGGCGGGTGGAACAACGGCCTGTCCGTCATCGCCCGGCGCGACATCAACGCCCCCGGGCTGGACGCGCTCCAGCGCCGCGCGGCCCGCATCGCGGAGCGGGGCGGCGGCCAGGGCGCGGACCTCGTCGCCACCGGCGTCTTCCAGAAGGACACCGCCATGCGCGTGGAGTCCCGCGTGGGGACGCCCGTGCAGGCGGGCCGCGTCTATCACTGGCGCATCGAGCGGCGCGGCAACGTGCTCAAGTGGGCCATCGACGGCACGCTCGTGGCGGAGCTGGACGACCCGTTCCCCTTCAAGGGCAAGGGGCATGACCGCCTGGGCCTGTCCGGCTGGGAGTCGCAGCTCTTCTTCGACAACCTGCGCGTGGGCACCCCGGACGCGATGCCCGCCACCATGGCCGTGAAGCAGGAGCCCACCCTGCCCCCG
>NZ_RAWA01000378.1 GCF_003611675.1 Corallococcus sp. CA053C | reverse complement strand
CCGCCCACCACCGCGAACGTGTAGCCCACCTCCTGGGTGCCCCAGCCCAGCCGCGCCTGCACCAGCAGCGCGAACGCCACCTGGAGCGTCGTCATCGCCAGGAACACCGCGAAGAACAATCCCAGCACCAGCCCCAAGGCCTTGCGCCGGGGCGTGTCACGCAGCGCGGCCCACCGCGTCTGGGATTTCGCCGCCACGCGGGCCTCGGGCGGGTGCGTCTCCGGCATGGCGAAGAGCGCGCCCCCGAAGCCCACCAGCGCCAGCGCCCCCGCGAGCAGCGGCGGCACCCACGCGCCCAGGCCGGAGAAGAGCCCGCCCAGCGTGGGCCCCAGCACCATGCCCAGGCCAATGCCCGCGCCAATGCGGCCCATGGCCTTCGCGCGCGTCTCCTTCGTCGTCACGTCCGCGAGCGCCGCCTGACACGCGGCGATGTTGCCGGACGTCGCCCCCGCGAGGATGCGCGAGGCGAACAGCAGGGGCAGCATCAGCCGGTAGCTGGCCAGCGCGAACAGCATCATCGCCACCGCGTTCGCCAGCAGGCTCAGCAGGATGACCGCCCGCCGCCCGTGCCGGTCCGAGTAGCGCCCCAACAGCGGCGTCGCGAGCAGCTGCGTGAAGGAGAAGCACCCCAAGAGGATGCCCACCGTCAGCGCCGAGCCGCCCATCGACTTCACGTAGAGGGGCAGCATCGGGATGACGATGCCGAAGCCCACGAGGTCCAGGAAGACGGTGAGGAACACCACCGCCTCCACCCTGCGCATCAGGCCCGGCGTCACCGCCTGGGGGGCCTTCACGCCCACGCTGTCCGTCACCATGTCAACCGAGCTCCGCGCGATCCACCGGCAGGGCGTCCGCGTACGCGCGCAGGATGCGGCCCTCGTCGTAGGTGGCCTGGAAGCCGGTGGCCTCCAGGAAGCGCTTGTTGTCCACGACGATGGGGTAGCGCAGGTGGTCCGTGGCCCCCACCGACAGCCGGGGGAAGCCCGCCCGGCCCATCAGCAGCGACAAGAGCGGCGAGGGCAACGGCACCGGCGAGCGGCCCGTGCCCCGGATGATGACCGACAGCGGCACCGGCGCGGGACCCGCCACGTTGAAGATGCCGCGCACGCGCTTCTCCAGCGCGAGCTGCAACGCCGTCACCACGTCCTCCTCCTGCATGACGTGGAACAGCGGGTCGTAGCCCAGCACCATCGGCACGCGCTTGCCCCGGATGAGGTTCGCGAGCGTGCCCGTGCCCGGCGTCCCCAGCGTGTACACGAGCCGCAGCACCGCCGTGGTGATGTCCGGCAGGCGCCACAGCGCCGTCGCGGCGTACAGGTCCGCGGCCACCAGGTCCGCCAATTCCGGGATGGCCTCCAGCGCGCGCGGCGGCTCGTCCTCGGAGTGGTAAAGCGGCGAGTCCGGCGCGGCGCCGTAGAACGTGTGCCGGCCCACGAAGAGCACCTGCTTCACGCCGTGCGCCGCGCAGTGGTCGAACACCGCCTTGGTGCCGTCCAGGTTGATGCGGCCGCGCTCGCCGCCTCGCACCGTGAACGCCGTCACGGTGGCCATGTGGATCACCGCTTCGGGCTTCCAGCGGCGGAAGACGTCCTCGGTGGCGCGCTTGCGCACGTCCACCGAATGCACCGGGATGTCCTTGGGCGCGTCCCGCCACGGGCGGATGTCGATGCCCGCGACCTCGTGCCCGTTGTCACGCAGGCGCAGCGCCAGCCTGCGCGCGATGCCGCCGGAGATGCCGAGGATCAATACCTTCATGGCAGCAGCCTCCGGGTGCGGCGCAGGTTGCGCTCGGCGCGGTGGTCCTCGATGAGCCGCGCGATGCTTGCCTTCACCTGGTTCACGTACCCTTCGATGACGTGGTCCTCCTCGTCTCCGGTGCCTTCGAAGACGAGCGGTTCGCCGTAGTGGATTTCAAGGCCCACCGGCAGCGGCAGCGGGAGGAGGTAGGGCGTCAGGGGCACGTACGGCACGCCCAACAGCTTGCCCAGCGCGTACGCGTTGGTCACCGTGGGGATGGCCGCGCCGCCGCCCAGGAAGGCGAACGGGATGATGGGCGAGCGCGTCTGGAGCGCCAGCCGGACGAAGCCCGTGCCGAAGTCCACGAGCGAGTAGCGCTCCGTGTAGAGCTTCGCGGTGCCCCGGGCGCCCTCCGGGAAGATCATGAGCAGCCGGTCGTCCTCCAGCAGGCGCACGGCGTGCTCGGGCAGGCCGGTGAACTGGCCGGTGCGGCTGGCCCACAGCGAGGCCACGGGGAACTTGTGGATGAAGCGCTCCACCATGCCCTGCGCGAGCCTTGGCGGATCCATCTCCAGCAGGGTGGAGGTGAGCACCATCATCCCGTCCACCGCGACGCCGCCGGAGTGGTTGCCCACCAGCATGCCCCGGCCCTTCTTGGGGATGTGTTGCACGCCGGTGCAGCGCACCCGGAAGTAGCTGCGGTAGAGGAAGGCGAAGAACTCCAACGCCAGCTTCAGGTGCTTCTTGGAGATGCCGTACGGGTCCACGCCGTACTCGTTGAAGGGCAGCTCCAACCGCTCCACCCGCGCTGACACGGAATCGCTCTGGGGCACGGGGCGCACCGTAGCACCGCGCGTGCGCTTTGCACGGGGCGCCCGCGTACTCCATTGTGCCGCGAGCGGGTGGTCCGGCAGGCCGGAGCCCGACGGAGGCGCGCACGATGGCGGGGCAGTCGTGGACGGGATTGCTGGACGGAGCGCTCGCGTGGGCCACGGCGCTGCCGGGGCCGCTGGCGAACGAGGTCGCGGTGGACGTGGCCGGCCGGCGGGTGCGGCTGTCGCACACGCGGGTGGAGGCCCTGTCGCGCCAGGTGCTCAAGGGGGTGAAGGGGCTGGAGCTGCGCTCCTGGCTGTCCAGCCCCACGGTGTACGACCTGCGGCTGTCCGTGCGGGGCTGGAAGCTGCGGGTGGAGACCACCCCCGTGCGCGTGGAGCTGGCCGAGGGGCGCTACACCCTGTGGCTCTCCACGCCGGGCCGGGTGGAGCTGGAGGAGTCCCCCGGGGCCTCGTCGCTCTTGATGGGCGCGCTGCGCACCGGCGCGGGCCGGGCCGCGCTCAAGGCCCTGGCCCAGAAGCTGTTGCCGCCCACGATCCACTGGGACGGGGAGGTGCTCCGGGTGGAGGGCCGGCTGCCGAAGGACGGGGCGCTGGCGTCCCGCCTCTTCGAGTCCTCGTCCCTCAAGATGACCGCGGCGCACGCGCCGGAAGGGCTGTGGCTGGCCGCGGAGGCGTGGCCGGGGCTGCTGGACCTGCTCCAGGCAGTGTTGGGAGCCGGGGGAGCCGGCGAGCCCGACGCGGCGCGGCGAACGACGCCGCCGTGACGCGTCAGCGACCCTCGCCGTCCCACACGTTGGCGCGCCCCTCCAGGGGGCCGCGCTGCGGACGGACGATGCAGAAGCGCTGACCGGTGGGCGCTTCCATCACCCACCAGCGCTTCACGTAGGCCACGCGCTTGGCGCCCAGGGCCTCCAGCCGCTCCAGCTCCGCGTCCAGGTCATCCGCTTCGATGTCCAGGTGGATGCGGCTGTCGTGGTCCACCTGCTGGAGGAGGAGCATGGCCTCGTCGGGCTTCGCCTCCAGCTCGCGGTAGGTGGGCGAGTCCGGGTCCACCGGCCTCATCGCCCGTCCCAGCGCCGCGCTCCAGAAGCGCGCGGCGGCGTCGATATCCTCGACCTTGCAGTCCATGACGAACGCGGCGAGTCGGCTGTGATGCATGGCTTCTCCTGGAGCTCGGGCAGAGAGGGGGAACGCCTCGGGGGGAGCCAGGGATACACCGAAAAGCGGGGCGTGGGTACGGCAGAGTGAAGGGGGCCGGAACTGTCCACAAGAGACCGTGGGGGCAGGGGAAGTGCCACCCCGTGGACGGTCCGGCTAGCGGCACCAGGCGAAGTAGCCGCGCAGCTGCACCTGGGCTCGCAGTGTCCGGGCCTCCGTGCCGGGCACCGCGGCGAGCGCGGCGATGAGGCTCGTGCAGCCGCGCAGCTTCACGTCGAGGGCCACCGCGGGGTGCAGCCGCTCGTCCGTCCCGTCAAAGGCAAGCTCGGCGCGGAAGTCAGCCCGGGAGGTCTTTCGTTGCACGCCCGCTCCGACGCGCAGCGCCCGCTCGGAGCCCCACACGTCCAGCCCCTGCACCGTCGCGAGGACGTCGAAGCGCGGGCCGAGCGCGGACTGGCCCGTCACCCAGAACGTGTGGCGGGTGTCCGTGAGCCCCTCTGCCTTCAGCACGTCTCCCTCCACGCGCGCGGAGACGCCCCAGCCGGCGGAGACCTGGATGTCGCCCCGGGCCCGCATCGTCCTCAGGGCTTCGGCGAAGAGCGGGGAGAGGTCCACGCCCCGCTCCGACACGTCTTCCTCCGTGTCCCCGGGCGGCGCGACGCCGTGGCTCGCGAGCGCCTCCGCCACCTGTTCAGGCAGGGGCGAGTTGAGCACCGGGTCGTGCGGGTCGTGGAACGTCGTCCGGAGGCCGAAGCCCACGCGCCACGCGTCCGGCGCCGCGACGTCGGGCACCGCGGCGACGGACAGCGTCGTCTTGATCAGCACCCGCATGAGCCGACCCGCCACCGAGCCCGAGCGATACCCGGTGAGGTCCCGGATGCCACCGCCGAAGAGGAAGTAGGGCGCGACATCCAACCCGATGCCCGGACGGAGCGACGCCGGGGTCCGCGAGGCGAGGACCGTGACCATGAGGGGCTTGGGCGCCGCGCCGAGCAGCACGTGCGTGGGCGTCTCATCCAGGGCCACGAGGGCCGGGGACTCCGGCACGTCCACGTCGAGCACGAAGCGGTAGAGATTGACGTTGCCCTGCGCGAGCCCCGTCCCCGGGGCGACCCCCAATCCCACACCGGCCAGCACCGCGAGCCTCCGCCGGAGGCCCGGTGTGCTCATGCGAGTCCCAGCGCGCGGAGGTAGTCGTTGGAGAAGGTCGCGCGCAGTGCGGGGCTGGTGAGCAGGGCCTGGCGTGCCTTGAGCCAGGCTTCGATGCGCTCCGGGCCATACATGCTCCGCACGCGCGCTCCGTCCAGGTTGTTGATCTTCCCCCAATGCAGGGTGTGGGGGACCTGCTGCGCGCTGAGCTGCTGCCAGACCTTCTGGCAGAACGTCTTCGTGCGCGCCGAACTGGCGCCGTCGATGTCGAGCACGCACGTCATGGGGTCGTGGTGGGTGAACGCCAGCGTGGCCTTGGACGACATGACGTAGCGCAGCGCCAGCAGGCCGGGGAAGGCGTACTCGCGGTTGATGGCCAGGGCGGTCTCCACCGTCTTGCGCACCTGTCCCAGGGGAACGCCCACCGCGCTGCCAAAGGACTTCCCCCGGGTGGTGGTGTCGGTGAACATCTGCCCCGGGGTCCCGCTGATGTCCGAAAACTCCCCGTAGAATCGGTCCAGGAGCTTCCCGAGGACGGGGATGGTCAGGTCCGAGGCCACGTCGGTCAGGACGCCGACGATCTCCAACGCGCTGTCGCCGGGCGTCAGCTTGCTGCTGGGGCTGGGAGGCCTCGAGTCCGGGGGGCGCTGGGCATGCTTGTACATCACCGTCACATAGACACCGCCCGCCAGGTCGTTGGGATTGATGACGAACTGGAGGTGGTAGGGCTTCTGCCCCGCGGAGCCCGGGAGCGCGACACCGGAGAAGTCGAGCTGATCCATCGCGCGCCAGAGCCCGTCCGTCAAAGGCATCCGCTGGCGGTAGGCCTGGAGGTAGTAGCGGTCCTCGGCCACGAGGAGGACGCCATGCACGATGCCGAAGCTGCCCAGGCTCACGAGCGCGGCGTTGAACAGGCGGTCATCCCGGATCAGCTCCGCGCCCAGCTTCTGGGGGATGTCGTCGTGGATGGTGGGGGAGCTGGCGCGCTCCAGCCACACGTGCCGCTCCGGAGAGACGATGAGGTGGAGGCCGGCCACGAAGTCCTGCATGGCGCCGAAGTCCAGAGAGGAGCCATGCGTGCCCGTCGCGATGGCGCCGGCGATGGTCTGCCCGTTGCTGGCGCCGGAGGTCGGCAGGGCCTTTCCCATCTTCTCCTCCAGGAAGTGGTTCAGCTCCGCGACGGAGTTGCCGCACTGGACGAAGAGGAGGTTCTCCCGCGAGCCCGCATAGGACGGGTGGGTGCGGGGGGCGGGGAAGAGGTAGTTGAGCGGCTTGGTGTTGACGAGGATGCCGCTGGTGGCGGGCGCGGTGGAGAAGGACCAGCCGGCTCCGAGGGCCCGGAGCTCGAGCCCCTCCCGGAGCGCCTGGGCAATCAGTCCCTGCAGGCCCCGGGTGGTATCCGCGTAGCCCTCCGTCGTGGACTGGGAGGCATTGGCGTTCCACACGTCCACCAGCAGCTCCAGCTTCTGGGTGTAGGTCTGGTGCCAGTTCTGCCATTGCTTCAGGTCGCTCTTGTGGATGATGGGGGGCATGGCTAGCGCACCTCCTGCGGCGCCTCGGTGAGAGACCCCAACTCACCTGGAGACGGCTGGGCCTTGGCGCAGCGCCACTCCACCTGCTGCGGCATCGCGATGCCCAGGGTCACCACGCTGATGAGCGCGAAGCCCAGGTTGGTGCTCTGGGTGACCTCCGCGAGCGCCTGCCCCTGGCAGTTGTCGACCGTGGGCTTCTCCTGGACGAGCCCCCAGGCCAGCGACCAGAGGACCTCCTTCTCGGGCTCGGTCGCGGGCGCCCCCGCATGGCCGGGCGCCTGGACGCGATAGTGGGCACAGGCCGATGACAGCGTCAGACACAGCACCGCGGCCAGCCGCCATGAACCGGTTTGGGATTGCATGTCCCCCCCACTTTCTCGCCGGAGCGTAGACCTCCGCCCAGGGGGCTCAATCGCTCGCACGGGCGGTGGGAGTGTCTGCGGTTGGTAGTATCCTGGCGCTGGACGCGGCGCGTCCCCCTGCTGCCCGCGCTGGCACCTCTCGCTCCGTAGACGAGAGGCCCGGGCGCGCGGCTCAGGGCTGCTTGCGCGGCGCGCCCCCGTCCTTCGACATCGAGCGGACGAAGACCGAATCGACACCGTGGATGCGCAGCTGCATCAAGTCGTCCGCGGTGGCGTTCGTGTAGCCCAGGTCGCGCATCTCCTTCACGAACGCGGGCGTCACGCCGTGGATGCGCAGGCCCACCAGCCCCTCGGCGTCCAGGTCCTTGAAGCCCAGGCCTCGCATCTCGTTGACGAACGCGGGCGTCACGCCGTGGATGCGCATGGACACGAGGTCGTCGGCCTTCAGGTCCTTGAAGCCCATGCCGCGCAGCTCGCGGATGAAGTCCGGCGTCACGCCGTGGATGCTCATGGAGAGCAGCGAGTCCAGGTCCACGCCCTTGTAGCCCGCGGCGGCCAGGGCCTTGATGCGCTCGGGCGTCACGCCGTGGATGCGGGTCTGGACGAGCAGCTCCAGCGTCAGCTTGGAGTAGCCCTCGGCGGCGAGCGCCTTCACGTACTCCGGCGTGACGTTGAAGATGCCCACCTGGAGGAGCTCGTCCACCGTCGTCACACGCTGGCCGACGGCGGCCAGGGACTTGATGCGCTCCGGGCCCACGCCGACCGTGGCGAGCGCGAGCTGCTGCTCCGCGTCCGGCCTGGGCAGGCCCAGGTCCGTCAGGGCCTTGGTGTACGCGGCGTTGGGCGTGAAGCGCCAGGTGCCGGTGCCCTGCTCCTTGGTGAAGCGGCCCTCGAAGTCGAAGGTGCCCGCCTCACGCACGAGCTTGAAGGGGGCGGTGCTCCCCTCCGCGGTGGACAGCCCCTGGAACGCGGTGAGGGGCGCGGAGAAGCCCATCTGCGACCCGGGCTCATCCTTCGGATGGAGCGAGAGGTGCAACTCCGCCTCCCGGGGCGTGCCGACCCAGGCACCGCTGTCCCGAGAGCCGGCGAGGACGGGGAGGGCGAAGAGGACCACGAACACGGTGAGCCACTGCGACAGGCGTGAGGCCATGACGGTGATTCCTTTCGGGCAAGGCGCGGCCCTCCCGCGCGCCCTGTAGGGAGCGCGCGGGTGGAGCCGTGTTGTGAGGAGTGAGGAGGGGGTTACTTCCGGGGCTGCTGCATGCGGCGGATGAAGTCCGCGTCGACGCCGCCGGTGCGCAGGCGCTTCAGCTCGTCCACGTTGGCGGGCTTCAGGCCCGCGGCTTCCAACTCGCGGATGTAGCCGGAGGTGACGCCCAGGGCGCGCAGCTCCACGGCCGTGTCCAGGTCCAGGTTGCCGAAGCCCGCGGCCTTCAGGTCGCTCAGCCAGGCCGCGTCGATGCCCACCGCCTTCGCGGAGAGCAGCTCCTCCGGATCCGAGCTCGTGAAGCCCAGCGACTTCATCTGCTCCAGCCACTCCGGGGTGACGCCCAGGTGCTTCATCCCCACCAGCAGCTCGGAGGGCAGCGGCTTGCCGAAGCGGGCCGCCATGGCCTTCGCATACTCCGGCGTGATGCCCGCGTGGCTGAACTCGACCAGCGTGTCCACCGTGGGCGCGTAGCCCATGGCCGTCACCTTCGCGACGACCTCCGGCGTGACGCCGGCAATCTTCAGCTCGACGAGCTGATCCACCGAGAGGCGGTCCTGGCCCACGCGGGTGGTCGCGTCGGCGTCATCCTCGTCCTCGTCCTCCGCGTCGTCCCTGCCTGCCTGCGCACGCTCGGCGGTGGGCGGCTTCGGGGACGGCACGGGTGCGACGGACGGAGCCGGGGCGGCCGCGGCCACGAGGCGCGGACGGGGCATCGGAGCCACCACCGGTGCGGGGAGGGCGTTGGCTTTCGCGGGCACCGCCACCGGTTCGGCCTTCACGTCGACCACCTTCGCGGGCTGCACGGCGAGCGCGGTGAGGGGCACCGCCAACGCGAGGCTGCTGATCAGGGTGACGATGGAGACCCCCGCCGCCCAGCGTGACGAGCAGCGCGGCGCGGGGGCCAGCACCAGCCGCCGCACGCGGTCCGTCAGCGAACCCCCCAGCGCGGAGAGGGCGGGACCGCTGGCTCCCATTCCCTGGAGCCGCAGCGCCTCCAGCGCGGTGAGCGCCCGGGCGTAGGGGAGGGCGCTGCCCTGGTGCACGGCGAGGTCGTCACAGCAGTTCTCCCGCTCCACGCGGATGACCTGGGACATCCACCAGACGACCGGGTGGTAGAAGAGCAGCGTCTCCACCAGCGTCTGCACCACGTTCACCGCGAAGTCGTGACGGCGGATGTGGGCCAGCTCGTGGGCCAGCACCAGCTCCAGCTCGCGCACGGCGAGCCCCGTGAGCGTGGCGGTGGGCACCAGCACCACCGGCTTCAGCCAGCCCAGCGTGGACGGCACCTCCAGCTTCGACGACACCAGCAGGCGCACCGGCCTCGTGAGCCCCAGTCGCCGCGCCATCGCCTCCATCCGCTGCTGCCACTCCCACGACGCGTGCACCGCTTCGTGGACCTGACGCCGCAGGAGCATCCAGCCCTTCAAGAGCCGCAGCGACGAGGCCGCCACGCCCATCCCCCACGCCATCACCAACCAGGGCAGGTTCTCCCCCACCTGCTGGAACGCTCGCTCCCACAGGGGACGCTGCGAGGGCCCGGAAGGCAGGGCGCGCCAGGGTGCGGGAGTCGTGAGCGTGAGGGCCGCCGCGTGCGCGAACGCAGGCGCGCTCCGCTCGAAGGACACCGTCCGCGCGGGCCGGGCCTCCAG
>NZ_RAWA01000377.1 GCF_003611675.1 Corallococcus sp. CA053C | reverse complement strand
GTGTGGGGGTGCGGGGAGCGGGGCCCTTCAGGGAGAGAACACGGAGCGTGGGCAGCGCGTGCCCGGCTTTCAGGGGCCGGACACGGAAGCAGGACGGCGGATGGTGTCCAGACAGGCCCCTACGGGCGGGGTGGACGAATGGATCTTGAGGGAAACGTGGCTGCCCTGCTGAACAAACGGGACAGCAGCGAATCGGTCGCCTGCTTTCGTCACGGGGCCGACCGTGACGTCCCAGGTGTGGGGCTGAATGAGGGCAAGACGCATCCGCGCAGAACCATACTCCGCTCGCGCTGAAGCGGGAGCCCTGGGTCCATGGAAGCCCGCCTCACGCCCTGTCCGTGCGCTGATGGTGGAGGGTTGTGACAGGAGCGGATGGACGGAGGGTGTGTGGCACCCGGACGGGGCGGGAGCGACCGTCCTCAGCGCTCCCTCTCAGGGCTTCTTCGCCTCGCGCGGCTCCCCGTCGCCGCGCTCCAGCTTGCGGTAGAGCGTCTTCCTGTCCACGCCCAGGATGCGCGCCGCGAGCGTGCGGCTGCCGCCCACCGCCTCCAGCACGCGGTGGATGTAGCGGCGCTCCAGCTCCTCCAGCGTCACCAGCTCCGACGCGTCCGTGTTCTCCGGCACCACGCGCGGCGTGCTGTAGTTGCGCACGCGCTCCGGCAGGTCATCCACCGTGAGCTGCTCGAAGGACGTGAGCGCCACCGCGCGCTCGATGCAGTTCTGCAACTCGCGCACGTTGCCCGGCCACCCGTACGCCAGCAGGCGCTGCGCCGCGGCCGGTGACAGGCCGTCCACGCGCTTGCCCGTGCGCGACGCGAACTGTTCGATGAAGCGCTGCGACAACAACAACACATCGTTGCCGCGCGCTCGCAGCGGGGGCAGCTCGATGCCGATGACGTTCAGCCGGTAGTAGAGGTCCTCGCGGAAGCGTCCCTCCTCCACCGCCAGCTCCAGGTCGCGGTTGGTGGCCGCGACGATGCGCGCGTCGAACGGCGTCTCCGTGTCCCCACCCACCGGCCGCACCACGCGCTCCTGCAACGCGCGCAACAGCTTCGGCTGCAACGTGAGCGGCAGCTCCCCCACCTCGTCCAGGAAGAGCGTGCCGCCGTTCGCCTTCACGAACAGGCCCGCGCGCGCCGCCTTCGCGTCGGTGAAGGCTCCCTTCGCATGACCGAACAGCTCGCTCTCCAACAACTGCTCCGGCATCGCCGCGCAGTTGATGGCCACGAACGGCCCCTCTTTGCGCCGGCCCCTCGCATGGAGCGCGCGCGCTGCCACCTCCTTGCCCGTGCCGCTCTCACCGGTGATCAGCACCGTGGCGTCCACGTCCGCCACCCGGTCGATGAGCGCATACGCCTGCTTGAGGGCGGGGCTCTCTCCGACGAGTGCCCCGTCGTCCTGGCGCTCATCCAGCGCCTGCCGCAGCCTGCGCACCTCCGCGCGCAGGGCGCGGTGCTGCACGGCGCGCTCCAGCACCAGCACCAGCGCGTCCAGGTCGATGGGCTTGGTGATGAAGTCGTACGCGCCCGCGCGGATGGCGGCCACCGCCGTCTCCAGACTGCCGAACGCCGTCACCACGACCACCGGGATGTCCGGCCGGTTGAGCACGATGCGCTCGCACAGCGCCAGCCCGTCCATGCCGGGCATGCGCAGGTCGGTGAGCACCGTGTCGAAGTCCTCGGCGGACAGCCGCTGGAGGGCCTCGTCCGCGGCGGCCACGGCCACGGGCTGGAAGCCCCGGCGCTGGAGCCCCTTCTCCACGAGCACGCGCATCTCGCGCTCGTCTTCGACAATCAGGATGCGGCCTGGCATGCGTTGGCTCCCGGCGGCAGGTAGATGGAGAAACAACTCCCACGCCCTGGCTCGCTCTTCACGTCAATCCATCCCCCGTGGTCCCGCACCATCCCATAGGAGACGGACAGGCCCAGCCCCGTTCCCTCGCCCACGTCCTTGGTGGTGAAGAAGGGCTCGAAGACGTGGGGCAGCACGTCCGGGGTGATGCCCGTGCCCTCGTCCACCACGTCCAGCCGCACCCACTCCTGCTCCAGCCCGCCCACGTCCGCGGGCGGCGTGGCGCGCACCACCTGCGAGCGCACGCTCAGCGTGCCGGGTCGGTGCATCGCGTGCAGTCCGTTCATCACCAGGTTCGTGAGCACCTGCTGGAACTGCCCGGCGTCCACCTCCACCGTGAAGCCCGCGGGCACCTCCTGCGACAGCGTGGCGCCGCGCTTGGTGGCCATGGGCTTGAGCAGCGACAGGGTGCGCTCGGCCAGCAGTGACAGGTCCTCCGGCGCGCGCGACGGGGCCCGCCGCCGCGCGAAGTCCAACAGCTGCCGGATGATGGCGGTCATGTGCTGCGCCTGCTGGAAGATGATCCGCGCGCACTCGCCCACCTCGTCGCCCTCCGCCTCCCCGGAGGACACCATCTTCGCGCGGCCCATCACCACGTTGAGGGGCGTGCCCAACTCGTGCGCCACGCCGGACGCCAGCTTGCCCACCGTGGTGAGCCGGTCCGCGTGACGCAGGTGCTCCACCGTCGCCAGCCGCGCCGCCGTCTCCGACGCCAGCCGCGCCCGCGTCTCCTCCAGTTGCTCGCCCATGCGGTTCATGGCCACCGCCAGCGTCGTCAGCTCGTCGCCCTGCTCGCGCCGCAGCGGCACGCGCGCGGTGAGGTCGCCCTCGCCAATGCGCCCCGCCAGATGCACCAGCTGCTCCACGGGCCGGCCCACCAGCTTGCGGCCCATGGCCATGGCGGCCAGGAGGAAGAAGATGCTCAGCGCGGCGGTGGCGATGGAGGTGCCCAGCACCGTCGTGCGCACGTGCTGCTGCTGTTCGGAGAGGGACTCGGTGATCTCAATCGCGCCCACGCGTCGGCCCAGGAACACCGGCGTGTACGAGCGCAGCACGCCGGGCGTGCTCGTGGTGTCCTGCAACCAGCCGTCATGGCCCTCGCGCAGACTCAACAGCAGCGCGGGGGGAAGGCTCGGCGCGAAGCCGGAGCCCGGGCCGCCATCCAGCCACACCCAGCGCAGCCGCACCTGCTCCTGGAAGCGGTTGGCCTGGTTGAGCAGGGTGAGCGCCTCGGCCTCGCCCGCCAATTGCCACGCCTTGCCAATGGAGCCGGCGAGCGTGTGGCCGAGCAGCCGGTGGTCGTGCTGCATGTCGGTGTCGGACCGGGCGAGCTCCCGGTTGACCTGGAACACCTGGAGCCCGGCCATCACCGCGACGGCGAGCAGCACGAGGGCCAGGGTGAATTTGCGAGCGAGCTTCACGGGAAAGGCAACCCCCGGTTCGTGCGTGAGGGGGAAGGAACACACGGACCGGGGAGGTACGCTACGGGTACCGCGGGTGCTGCGTCACGACAGCTTCTGGCGCCGTGCGAAACTAGTTCGCGCTGCTGGTGCTCTCGGCGGGAGCGGCGGGCGTCTTCTGGGTCGCGGGCTGCTTCGCCTTCTTGGCCTTCACGGCGGTCTTCGCCTGCGTGGCGGTGGTGCCCTTGGCGGCCTTGGGCGCGGCGGCGAAGGCGCCCATGGAGGCGAGGGACAGGGACAGACCGAGGACGAGGGCGGACGTGCGCTTCATGGAGGTGCTCCGTTTCGGGCCCGCGAGAAGTGGGTGCGGGGCTGATCCATGCCCAGAGCATCGGCCGTGCCAGCCCCCTCCCCCGAGCGAAGCCACCCGCAAGAGGGGCGCGATGCCCCACGGGGCCCCAAGGCGCACTGGGGCACATTGCCCCGGTGGGGGCAGGATGCCCCTTTCGCCCGGTGCTGAACGCCGCGGGGGACCGCGAGGGCACGTGGCATGCGTCCTGCTCCTCCGCCTCGGGATGAGCGACCCGACCCTGACGACCGAAGCCGCGCCGCGCCCGGTGCGCATCCTGGTGGCCGAGGACGACGACGCGATGCGCGCGCTGCTGGTGCGCACGCTGAGCCGCGCGGGCTACGTGGTGGTGGAGGTGGAGGACGGCTACGAGCTGGGGGACTACCTGGCGATGATGCGGGGGCAGGGCGGCACGCTCGCCCCCCTGGACCTCATCGTCAGCGACGTGCGCATGCCGGGGCGCACCGGTCTGGAGGCGCTGGAGCGGCTGCGCGACCAGGGCGTGTCCTGCCCGGTGTTGCTGCTCAGCGCCTTCGCGGACGCGGAGACGCACGCGGAGGCCCTGCGGCTGGGGGCACGGCAGTTGTTGGACAAGCCGGTGGACCTGGACGTGCTGAAGGAAGCGGTGCGCGAGGCCGTCACGCACTGACCTACGAAGGCGTCCCCGGCGGATCCGCCCGCGGCTCGGGCTCCTGCTCCTGCTCCTGCTCGGTGATGGGCAGCGGCTGTCCGCTCAACTCGGCGCGGAGCCGGTCGCGGTCCAGCTCGTTCTCCCAGCGGGAGACGACGATGGTGGCGACGCCGTTGCCAATGAAGTTGGTGAGCGCGCGCGCCTCGCTCATGAACCGGTCGATGCCCAGGATGAGGGCCAGCCCCGCCACCGGCACCGACGGCACCACCGCGAGCGTGGCGGCCAGCGTGATGAAGCCCGCCCCGGTGACGCCCGAAGCCCCCTTGGACGTGAGCATCGCCACGCCCAGCAGCGTGGCCGTCTGGGTGAACGTCAGGTCCACGTTGAGCGCCTGGGCCACGAACAGCGCCGCCATGGTCAGGTAGATGTTGGTGCCGTCCAGGTTGAACGAGTAGCCGCTGGGCACCACCAGCCCCACCACCGACTTGGAGCAGCCCAGCCGCTCCAGCTTCTGCATCAGCGGCACCAGCGCGGACTCCGACGACGACGTGCCCAGCACCAGGAACAGCTCCGCGCGGATGTAGCGCAGGAAGCGCAGGATGGAGAACCCCGTCAGCCGCGCGATGGGCCCCAGCACCGCCAGCACGAACACGACGCACGCCAGATAGAAGCAGCCCATCAGCCGCATGAGCGGGCCCAGGCTGCTGATGCCGTAGGCCCCCAGCGTGAAGGCCATGGACGCGCCCGCGCCAATGGGCGCCAGCCGCATCACCATGCCAATCATGTGGAAGAAGGCCTTCGACAGCGCCTCGAACAGGACGACCACGGGCTTCGCCGCGGCGCCAATGGCTGTCAGCGAGAACCCGAACAGCAGCGCCAGCAGCAGCACCTGGAGCAGGTCCCCCTCGCCGGTGAAGGCGTCCACGAAGGTGCGCGGGATGAGGTGCAGCAGGAAGCCCATCGTGGACTGGTCGTGCGCCTGCTGGGCGAAGCGCGCCACGGCGCTCGCGTCCAGCGTGCGAGGGTCCACGTTGAAGCCCGAGCCCGGCTTGAGCACCGACACGACGAGCACGCCGATGATCAGCGCGAACGTGGAGACGACCTCGAAGTAGAGCAGGGCCTTGCCGCCCACCCGGCCCACCTTCTTCATGTCCGCCACGTTGGCCACGCCCAGCACCACGGTGAGGAAGATGACCGGGGCGATGAGCATCTTCACCAGTGAGATGAACCCGTCCCCCAGCGGCTTGAGCTTCACGGCGGTGGCGGGCGCGAGGTGACCCAGCAGGCCCCCGGCGAGGATGGCCGCGAGGACCCACAGGTACAGGCGCGAAGAGGGTTTGGTGTGCGCGTCGGAAGCCATGGTCGTCCTCAGGCCGACTTCTGCTCGGCTTCGTCCTTCTCGAACAGCAGCTCCAGCTCTCGGCGGCCGCGGGCGATGACCTCCATCAGCTTCTTCTCGTCCTTGAAGACCTTGGACGTCTCCACCATCAGCGACTCGTCGTGCTCGCGGAAGCGCTCCACGGTGCGCCGGGCCTCCGGGAAGGTGAGCCCCATGGCCTGGAGTACGTCGCTGGACATGACGAGGCTGGCGTCGAACGTCTCACGCACCAGGTGGGTGATGCCCAGCTCCATGAGCTTGTAGGCGTGCTCGCGGTTGCGCGCCCGCGCGAAGACCTTCAGGTGCGGGAAGTGCTCCTTCACCATCTGCGCGGTGCGCAGGGACGCGGCCATGTCGTCGATGGCGAGCACGAACACGTGGGCCTTGTCCGCGCGGGCGGCGCGCAGCAGGTCCAGCCGGGACGCGTCGCCGTAGAACACCTGGTTGCCGAAGCGTCGGATGAAGTCGATGTGCTCCGCGCTCGCGTCGATGGCGGTGAACCCGATGCGGCGCGCGCGCAGCAGGCGGGCCACCACCTGCCCCACGCGGCCCATGCCGGCGATGATGACCGGGTGGTCCTGATCCGGTGACACGTCGTACTCGCGCTGCGGGCCCTTCGGCTTGAGGCGCGGCGCCACCCAGCGCTCGTGCACGGCGGACAGGAACGGCGTCACCGCCATGGACAGGCCCACCACCAGCACCAGCAGGTCCGCCTGCGGGCGATCCATCACGTGGAAGGACACCGCCAGCGAGAACAGGACGAAGGCGAACTCACCGCCCTGCGAGATCACCACCGCGAGGCTCACCGCGGAGCCCGGCTTCTTCAACCCCACGCGCCCCAGGCCATACAGCACCACGCCCTTGAGGAAGGTGAGCCCCAGCACCAGCGCCAGCACGCGCAACGGTTCGCGCGCGAGCAGCGCCAGGTTCACCGACATGCCCACGGCGATGAAGAACAGGCCCAGCAGCAGGCCCTTGAAGGGCTCGATGTCCGCCTCCAGCTCGTGGCGGTACTCGGACTCGGACAGCAGCACGCCGGCGAGGAACGCGCCCAGCGCCATGGACAGGCCCACCGCGCTCACGAGCGACGCGGTGCCCACGACGACGAGCAGCGCCGTCGCGGTGAACAGCTCCTGGCTGTGCACGCCCGCCACGGCGCGGAACACCGGCCGCAAGAGGTAGCGGCCCGCCAGCACCACCCCCAGCACCACGCCCGCGGCCTTCAGGCCCATGAGCCAGCCCGGCTCCGTGGACGGCGTGTCGGACACGCCCAGGAGCGGCAGCGCGGCCAGCAGCGGAATCACGGCCAGGTCCTGGAACAGCAGGATGCCGAAGGCGAGCTGCCCGTGCTCGGTGGTGAGCTGGTTCTTCTCCGCCAGCAGCTGGAGCGCGAACGCGGTGGAGGACAGCGACAGGCCGAAGCCGGCGATGATGGCCGCGCCCGTGGACAGGCCCAGCGCCCGGCCCACGCCCGCGAGCAGCACGCCCGTCAGCACCACCTGCGCGCCGCCCATGCCGAACACCGACCGGCGCAGGCTCCACAGGCGCGAGGGCTGCAACTCCAGCCCGATGACGAACAGCAGCAGCACCACGCCCAGCTCCGCGATGTGGAGGATGTTCTCCACGTCGGAGATGAGGCCGGCGCCATAGGGCCCGATGGCCGCGCCCGCCGCCAGGTAGCCCAGCACGGAGCCCAGCCCCAACTTCTTGAAGAGGGGCACGGCCACCACGGTGGCGGCGAGGAACACGAGCGCCTGATGCATGAAGGACATAAGGCGCCCTGCATGGCACGGCTTGACCTGCGGCGGCAACTGGGGGCCGCCGGCCCGGCCCGCCGCCTGGGAGACGCTGCGGTAGAAGTGGAAATCCCCTGGGCGTCCTGGCTGAGAAGGAAGTTGAGCTACGGCAACTCGTACGGAATGCCTTCAAAGAAGAGTTTCCGCATCTCTTCAGGCGTACGCAGAAATGGGTTCGCTTCGTAGTTCAGGTTCCCGAGGAATGCACCAATGAGTGTCGGTGCCATTTCGGGTCGGAAATCGAAATCCGGGTCGAGTGCCTCTCGGGAGGACTGGCTCTCCCAGCCCATCGCACCACCCATCGACATGTTCCCCTTGGATTTGAGATGCCATTGGATGTGCATTCGCAGCTTTCCGTTGGGCTTCCCGGGGGGCTGCGAAGATGTCCTTGATGGTTCGCGATTCCGTGTGGCGGGAGTGAGGCATATTCGAGGTGGAGAACGTGCCAACCCCTGAGCCCAGCCCTTGCTCAATCCACAGCAGCCCGAGGTGGATGCAATGCCCGTCAATACCGGTGTCAACAAGATGTCCGTGGTGACCAAGGACAGCGGCGGCGTCACCATGGCTTTCCCAGACGTGTGCAAGACGCCCAGCCCGGCCGGGCCCGTGCCCATCCCCTACCCCAACGTGGCCCAATCTTCGGACACCGACAAGGGAACCAAGAAGGTGTCCGTGGCCGGCAACCCCGTGTGCGTGAAGGACTCCCACTTCAAGACAAGCACTGGCGACGAGGCGGGCACCGCCGGCGGTGGCGTGGCCTCCAGCAAGACCCAGGGCAAGGCCGAGTTCGTCAGCTTCTCCTTCGACGTGAAGTTCGAGGGGAAGAACGTGGTGCGCGCCCTGGACTTGATGCTCCACAACGATAAGAACACGCCGCCGTTTCCCCTGATGCAAGGGCCCGTCGTTGCCATGGGCAGCAGTGCAGGGGACGTGATGTGCCCATGCTGCGGCGAGTAGGCACCCACGAGGCCTGGGCGCATGATGCGTGAATCCTCGCCCTCCGGCGCACTCGCGGTGACCGCGCTCGGTGTCGTCTCCCCTCTCGGATGGGACGCCGCCTCGAGCTGTGCAGCCGCCAGGGCAGGCCTGCTCCGGATTTCTCCATTGGAGGACTCCATTGGGCGCAACCCGGACACGGGGGACGCGGAGTCCATTCTCGGGCACACCGTGGTCGGATGTACTGAGGGGTTCACCGGCCCTGGCAGGCTCATCCGCCTCGGTGTGGCCGCATTATCGGACCTGCGGCGCTCCTGCACGATGGACGACTGGAGGCAAACCGGGCTGGTGATCAATCTCTCGAGCAGCCTGCCACTCCTGGCCGCCGCTGCGGCCCGTGGCCTGACGTCCGATATCGATTCCAAGGACGAAGAAGAGTTCTTGGCTGCCACCCTGGAGGCGCTACGCCAGCAGCAGGAGCAGCACATGCTGACCCGGCTCACACGCCTGGCGGAGTTGCCGGTGCCCACTGGCCACTGGAAGGTCACCCGGGGAGACCAGGCTGGCTTCCTCCATGCGCTTGCCGCCGCGGCGCGACTGTTGGAACAGCGGGCTGTCTCCAACTGCATCGTCGGAGGCATCGACAGCTATGTGGACCTGCCCGTCGTGGAGGCGCTCGACGCGCTGAGGCTGCTGAAGACCCCGTCGCGGCCTCACGGCATCCTGCCAGGAGAGTGCGCTGCCTTTCTGCGGGTGGAACTGCTGGAGACCGCACGGCGGCGGGGCGCCCCCATCCACTGCGTGCTCGGGGCGCGCGCCCTCCACCGGGAGCCTCATGACCGGTTCGCGGGGCGACATTGGCAGGGCGCGGCGCTCGCCACAGCCTTCTCCCAGGTCTGGCAGACACTGCCCGCCGCGCAGCAGCCAGGCCGGCTCATCGGGAACCTGAATGGTGACGAGCGACGGGTGTATGACTGGGGCTGCGCGCTCACCCGGCTCCAGGGTCAGGGATTGCCCTCGGATCTGCCTGCGTGGCACACGGGAATGTCCTTCGGGGAGATTGGCGCCGCAACTGCCCCCATGGCCATCAGCATGGCGGCTCACGCATTCGCGCGCGGCCATGCGGACACCCGGAGCATGGTGGTGTGGCTGTCCAGTGACGGGGGTGAGCGGAGTGCATTGCAGGTGCTAGAGCGCCGATCAGGTTTCCGCCCGAGGAAAGTCGAATACTTGCGCGAGCGATCGACGCGGGTGGTCGCTGCGTGCATAGGTCGCCACCTCACGGAGGTGGCTCGTGGAGCGCTGGAAGCCGGCT
>NZ_RAWA01000376.1 GCF_003611675.1 Corallococcus sp. CA053C | reverse complement strand
GAGCGGCAACTGGGGCAAGCCCTCCCGGCCACTTGCAGCGTCCGGTGGCTTCCACTTGGGACAGACCCCGGGGCGAATCCCGGGGTTCCATCGTTGGGTGGTGCTCAGTCGGGCGTGGGGCTTCGCCGGGTGAGGCTCAGGGCCCGGAGCCCGCTGAAGCAGGCAGGTCGGCGCACACGCGCAGGCCCACCGCGACGTCGCGCATGGACGCATCCGGCAGCTCGCGGTTGGTGGAGCGCGCGGACGTCACGGCGAACGAGTAGCTCCCACCCCGGGCCACCGGGCGGCCGGGCTCCAGCCACGAGCGGGTCCACTCCCACACGTTGCCGGCCATGTCGTCCGCGCCGAAGGGGCTGCGGGACGCGGGGTGGCTGCCCACGACGTCCGGGCCGAAGCTGCCCGGCTCCTTGCCGTAGGTGGTGTCCACGTTGGCCTCGTCCGGGCCCAGCCGGTTGCCGTGGGGGTACTCGCGGCCGTCCACGCCGCGCGCGGCGCGCTCCCACTCCAGCTCCGAGCACAGCCGCGCCCCCGGCACGCGCCCGGACGCGGCGAGCCAGGCCGCGTAGGCCTCCGCGTCGGAGAAGGAGATGCCGCTCACCGGGAACTGGCGCCAGTCCTGCTCGCGGCGCTGGGTGCGTTTGGCGTAGCGCAGGGGTTCGCCGTCGCGGGCCGTGTAGAGCACGCCGCCGGGCTGGAAGCGCAGCCGCCAGCCGCCCGCGTCCTGCTCCAGCGCGAGCACCCCGGCATAGCCGCCGGTGCCCACGCGGGGCTGGCGTTGGGCGCGCTCCTGGGGGGGCAGGGCCTCCAGGTACGCGAGCCAGTCCGCGTACGTCGTCTCATGGCGGGCGACGAGGAAGCCCTGCACCGGCACCGGGTGCAGGGGGACGGCGTTGAAGAAGTCGCGCACGCTGGACTCGGCGGCGCTGCCGAAGCGCACCTCGCCCGGGGGCACGTAGGCGAAGCCCGCCGGGAGCGAGCCCGCGAGGGGCAGCGGCAGGACGACGCGCCGCGCTTCACCGCGCTGGAGGAGCAGCGGCTGCACCGAGTCCTCGTGGCCCGGGGCGCGCACGGTGAGCTGGTAGGGGCCGGGCGCCACGGCGACGTCGGCCCATGGCAGCGGGCCTGGGGACGGCACGGGCTCGCCCGCGACCTCCGGGCCTGCCGGCTCGCGCGACAGGGGGCGCAGCTCCGCGGTGGCGCCGGGCACGGCCCTGTCCAGGGACAGGGAAAGGCGCGCGGGCGCGTTCCAGCGCTGCCAGCGCGAGCCGTCGGGGTCGTACAGGCGCAGGCGCTGCAGGAGCGCGGGCAGCGCGGGCTCGCGCTCGCTCTCCGCCCACAGGGCGCGCTCGTAGAGGAAGTCCGCCAGCGCGTCGCGCACGTCGGCGCGGCCGGGCGCCAGGGCCAGCGCGCGCTCCAGCCGGTCCGCCACGACGTCGAAGTGGTGGGCCAGCTGGGCGGCGTGCCCGGTGGCCTTCACCCAGCCGCGGTCGCCGTCCGCCTTGTGGCCGGAGTCGTAGAGGCGGAAGGCCTCGGTGCGCTCGGCCTGGAGCGCGTCGCGTTCGCCGCGCACGGCGTCCAGCTCCGCGGTGGCCGCGCCCAGCTCCGCGCGCACGCGCCCGTCGAGGATGCGGCGCTCACGCCACTGGAGGCCCGCGTACACCAGGGCCAGCGACACGAGGAAGCCCAGCGCCAGCCCCTGCTTCAGGCGCCGGCTGCGCACGCCGGTGTGGCGCGAGGTCTCCAGGAACGACTGCTCGCGCCGGGTGAGCTCGGACGGCTCCAGCACCGCCGTCTCCGCGAGCTGACGCGGGCCCCAGAGCGACTCGCGCGCATGGCCCAGGCGCTCCCACTGCGCGGCGGCGGCCTCCAGCCGGGCCTGCACCTCGCGGCGCTCGCCCGCCTCCACCAGCCAGCGCGCCAGCGTGGTCCACCCGGTGAGCAGCGCCTCGTGGGCCAGCTCGTACGCGGTGCCGCCCTCCCCTTCGCGCGCGACGAGCAGGCGCGCGCGCACCAGGGCCTCCAGCGCGGCGCGGTAGCGCGGATCATCGCCCACCAGTTCGCGGTCCGTCTTGCGCGCGCGGGTGCCGTCCGCGGTCACCAGGCGCAGCATCACCCCGCGCGCCGCCGACCGTTGATCCGGCAGCAGGCGGGCCACCGCGGCGTCGGCGTGCCGCGCGAGCGCCCCGGACACGCCGCCCAGCGAATCCAGCGCCGCCTGCGTCATCACGCCCCGGGCCTCGTCGCGCGCGTCCCACAGCTCCGCCAGCGCGAACTGGAGCAGCGGCAGGCCGCCGTCGGAGGCCGCCGTGGAGGCGACGAGCGCATCCACCACGGCCTCGGACTCGAAGCGCACGCCCTTGACCCGCGCGGGACCGACGATGGCCTCGCGCGTCTCTTCCGGGGTGAGCGCGCGCAGCAGGTACAGCGCGTGCGGCACCTCCGGCCCCAGCCCGGGCACGCCGGTGAGCCGGGTGAGGAAGTCGCTGCGCCCGGTGGCCAGGAGCCGCAGTCCGCCGGCCGCCTCCGTGAGCGAGCCCAGCGCGGCGCCCGCGGTCGCCGCCTCTTCCGGAGGCGACAGCGTCACCAGCTCCTCCAGCTGATCCATGTAGAGCAGCAGGCCGCCCTGGGTGCCCAGCTTCGCGCGGAGCCTGCGGCCCAGGGACGTGGGGTCCTGGCGCAGCGTCTCCGCGAGCGGCTCCTCGCCCACCTCCAGCACCGGCGCGAGCGCGGCGGCGAGCGCGGACACGGGCCTGCGACCGGGCACGAGCCGCGCGGTGCGCCAGCGCCGGCCGTCCTCCAGCGCGCCGTCGCACACTGCGGGCAGGATGCCGGCGAGGCACAGCGACGACTTGCCCACGCCGGAGTCGCCCGTCATCAGCAGGAAGGCCTCCGCCTTGAGGCGCTCCAGCACGGCGCGCTGCTCGCGGCGGCGGCCGAAGAAGAGCGAGCGGTGCTCGGCCTCGAAGGCCTGGAGGCCGCGGTAGGGATTGCCCTCCGGGACGACGACGGGCACCTCCTCGCGCGTCAGGGCCTCCAGCGCGTCGAGCAGCTGCGCGGCGGACGCGTGGCGCTGGCCGGGGTCGCGGCGCAGGCACTTGTCGATGGCGGCGGCGAAGCCGGGGTCCACCGACGGGGAGATCTCCAGCAGGGGCCTCACATCGCGGGTGCGCACGGCCTCGGACAGGTCGCGCCAGGGCACGTCACGGAAGGGGCCCCGGCCCGCGCACAGCTCGTAGAGCACGATGCCCAGCGAGTACACGTCGCTGCGCGCGGTGAGCTCCTCGCCGGCCCAGGCCTCAGGGGACATGTAATACGGCGTGCCCACCAGCGAGCCGCGCGGCAGGGACGGCAGGAAGACGCCATCCAGCGAGCGGGCGCCCAGGGCGGGGCTGGATTCCGGGTCCCAGTCCGCCGGCAGCTCCGGGGGCGGCATGGGCGCGCGCGGGGCGGTGGGCGCGCTGCTCTCCGCGCGGTCGAGCAGCTTGGCGAGGCCGAAGTCGAGCAGCTTCACCTCGCCGCTCTCGGTGAGCACGGCGTTGCCGGGCTTGATGTCGCGGTGGAGCACACCCCGGCGGTGGGCGGCGCCCAGCCCCCGGGCCAGATCCCGGCCAATGCGCAGCGCCCGCTCCCACGGCACAGGCCGGGCGAGCCGGTCCAGGCTGACGCCGCGGATGAACTCGGAGATGAGGTACGGCTGCTCCTCCAGCTGGCCCACCCGGTACAGCGTGACGACGTTGGGGTGCTGGATGCGGGCGGCGGCGCGGGCCTCCACCAGGAAGCGCGCCAGGGCGTTGGACCCCAGCGACGGGATGAACTTCACCGCGACAGGGCGCTCCAGGAGCGTGTCGTGCGCCAGGTACACACGGCCCGTGCGGCCCCGTCCGAGCGGCCGCACGATGCGGTACTCGTCGAACTCCTCCGGAGGAGTCCACGCGTCGGATGGGGGGGACGAGGCGGGAGAGCCCACCGGGGTTGCCTACGGCTCCCGCGTCCGGGGGTCAACCCGGGGGCCCGCGGGAGGACGGCCTGGAGCAGGGTGCCGCACCCGAGTGTCCGTCAGCGGACAGCAGCGGCCCCAGGGGCCGTTCACTCCTGACCCGAGCGGGGCTTCGCCTTGCTGGGTTTGAGCATGTTGCGGATCTTGTTCTCCAGGTCCTGGGGCAGGCACGGCTTGGCGACGAACTCGTCCGCCCCCACGGAGAGGGCGTGTTCGGCGTTGCCGGCGAGCACGTGGCCGGTGAGGGCCATCACCGGGATGTCCCGGGTGCGCAGGTCCTGCTTGATGCGCCGCGTCGCCTCCCAGCCATCCATGACGGGCAGGGACAGGTCCATGAGGATGATGTCCGGCTCCCCCACCTGGGCGCGCTCCACGGCTTCCACGCCGTTGCGGGCGGTGTCGACCTCAAACCCGCAGAATTCCAGGTACTCCGCGTACATCTCGCGGGCATCGTCGAAGTCGTCCACGACGAGGACGCGCTTCTTGGCGTTCACGGGAGCAGGCCCGCCGCTGGCGGTCGGCTCGCTCTCCGGGGATGTCATGACCGCGTTCTTCATGGAGCAGATGCCTCGCATGCAGGGGAGGGGCAGGATGAATCTAAACACGTCCTCGAAAAAGCGCCCGTTCTGGCAAGATTTCCCTGGACGGAAGCAGAAGGAACCAGGGTCGGGCGTCCGGTGTGAAACACGGGGACGGTGGATGGGGGTGTGGGTGGATGGGGGCTGCGGGGCGTCAGTGATTGACGCGATGGACGTGAACGGCGCTCTCGCTGGTACCGAGGGCCGGATCGGTCCCTTCAATCCAGGCGACGACGGGCTTCCTGTCCGCGCTGAGGGCCAGTGCGGGCAGTCCTTTCTTCCACATGCCAGGGGCCGGTCGCAGGACTCCGGAGACGTCCTCCCAGCGATCACCGGTCCACTGCCGCACCTGCCCCACCATGCTTGAAGTCGCAGGTTGAGGGCGCACCTCGGTGAGCAGGGTCATCGGCAAGCCTTGAGCGTCCACGACGATGGCACTGGGGGTTCGTCCATGGGTGCTGGGAGCAGAGTCTACAGGCCCGCCCACGGCAAGCCAGGTGCTCCCATTCCACCGCTTGACGAGCGGTCTCCATTTCCCCTCTACCAGCGCCGTGACACCCACCAGGAGGCTTCCATCGGGATGGAAGACCCGGGCCGAAGGCAGCCCCCCGAGCCCTGCCGAGATGTCCTGCCAAGCCGACCCATTCCATCTCACCACACGGCCAACATCCACCCCCTGCGCGTCACTCTCCCAGAACGTAAAGACAGGCTGCCCTGCGGCATCCAGGTCAAAGCCCGGATAGTTGACGACCCCGACTAGCGGCAGAGGTTCAGCCTTTGCGCCCCACGCACTGCCATCCCACTGACGAAGCACGAACTGGCGTTGGGATTGATTCCCTTCCTTCCATGCCACCACGGGAGCCTGTTGCGTCCCACTGCTGAAATCCATCCAGTCGATCCGCCCCCCTGAAAGAATGGAGCTCAGGAACGCCCCCAGGGACTCCCAGGCCGCGCCATTCCATCGCCGAGCGTGAAACTGATGGATCCCACCGTCAAAGAACTCGAGCCATGCCACCAGGGGGCGTCCTTCAGCGTCTATCTGAAGCGCGCTTTCCCTGACAAGGAGAGCGTTCGTCGCTCCTGAGTTCAGCGGCCCACCAAGATACTCCCACGCGTCGCCGTTCCAGCGCTTGACGTGGACACCGTTATGCTGTGCCCACGCCGCGAGGGGGCGCGAGTCTCCGCCAATTCGAAGCGAGGCCCTGTCGATGAGACTGGCGTCCGGGATTCCGTCCCGCAATGGCTCTCCGACCAGGAGATAGGACGGGATCGTCCATCTCCAATCCCGGGACGTCGCTTCCACCCTGTTCCCAGCCAGATCGGTGACGGCGGCGTCAACCGTGACAGCGACCTGACTGTCCACGGGCAAAGGGGTACGAGGAGAAATCGTCAGCGCCCTTCCATCCCCTGACAGCGACACGTCCGCACTGAATGGCGAGGAGTTCACCGTCAATTGGATGGACTGGATGCTGACGCTGGAGGCCTGCAGGGGCTCAGAGAACGTCGCATGGATCACCGTGCCTGCTGGAACAAGGAATTCGGCGTTGCCAGGGGTCTGGGAGATCATCCTTGGAAGGGTCCGATCCACCGTCACGGTGCGCTCAGGACTCGTGAAGACCTGCGAATTCCGGGTCGCTCGCACGGCAAGGACATGAGGACCTTCAGGAAGCGACCAGGTCTCCCAGTCCAGCGAATGGGACGCGGAGAGCACACCCACTGGCGTGCCATCCACCCACAACTCCACACGATCAGGAGTTGAGCCGGTGACCTCCACGCTGACCCGGAGCGTCCCATTGGTGGAACTCCCGGCTTCGGGCGACAGCCAGTTCACCGAGACAGGACGCGCATCCAGGCTTCCTGCATCCGGAAGCGCTCCCGGTTCCAGCTCAGGCACCTGGATGCAGGCCGAGCCCATCATCCACATCACCAGCAGCAGGCTCTTCGAATTTTTCATGAGTCCGGCGCACAGCAAGAAGGGATCCATTCCATGACGGGTCCACGCGCTGTTGCATCCCGCGCGGGCCCGTCTCCATTCAAGACATGGGATCCGACAGGAGGGACACCTGGACAGCAAGATGCCCCTGCGAAGCCTGGGCTTCACAGGGGCATCCGGTTCAACTCAGTACCGCCACGTCAAGCCAACACGGCTCGACTCACGGAGTCTGCGCGGGCTGGATCGCGATCGCGGTCGCCGACAGATCCGCGTTGATGGGCTGGCCCCAGATGCTCTCATAGGCCTCGTTGGCGCCCTGGGACGGCAGATTCCCGAAGGCGACGACGATGACCGCCTGGGCCGGAGTGAGCGGGAGGCTGCCGCCGTAGGTGAAGGCGTACCGGGTGCTGTATCCGAAGGACGTCTGGATGCCGAAGACGGGCTTCTCGGCGGGCGTGCGCGTCACATAGGGCGCCGTGGGCTCACTGATGAAGAGCTGGAAGCCCTGCCCGGAGGGGTTGCTGAACTCACCGACGACATCGCCGACGACGTTCGGGGTGGGGCCGCCGATGTCGTTCTTGAAGAAGACCTGGACTGTCCCGCTCGCCGGAGCGCGGATGGGCGCGCTGAAGCTCACGTAGACGGTCTCACCCGGGTTGAGCTGCGTCGCAGGGCCCGTGCCCAGCTGGGTGGTCTCCTGGTAGCGGACCTCGGAGATGGTGATCTCCCTGGGGCTGGCCTGGGTGCCACCGAAGAAGAAGCCCGTCTGGGTGAGGTTGGTGCCGCCCTCGGCGGACACCGCGCGCACGAAGAGGTTGTACTCCTTGCCCTCCTGGACGACGCCACCACCCGGGGAGATGGTCGCCGAGTAGCCGCCGTTGTTCACGGTGGCCGTCACCGACAGCGACTCCTTCGCGTACTCGTCCGTCAGGCGCACGAGCAGCGAGCCCGGCTGCACCGGCTGGTTGAAGTACACGTAGATGGGCTCGCCCGGGCGGACCAGGTTGTTGAGCGGATCCGTCGCCTGGGGCGCCTTGAGGCTGCCCACGCTGCTGCTCTCGATGGCGAGCGCACCAGCCTGAGGCCGCGTGTACGGCAGGTTGATGACGCGCGTGACGCTGGTGCTCACGATGGCGCTGCCCGAGTAGCTCGTCACGAAGCCGCCCGTCTCCGGGGCGCCGTCGCCGTTGGCGTCCATCGGGGCCACCCACAGGTTGTAGGTGCCGTTCAGCCGCGCCAGCTCCGTACCGGAGGGCACGCCGGTGAACGTCAGCACGCCCTGGTCATCCGCCGTGGCCTCCACGTAGACGCGGCTCACCACGGAGGTGCCCGTCTCGTAGTTGCCCAGGATGATGGAGCCCGCGCGGTCCACTTCCAGCGAGCCCTTCGCGCCCGCGGCCGGACGGCCATCCGGCGTCACCACGTGGAAGCGCAGCGAGCTGTTCAGCTGCGCCAGGGTGATGGGACCAAAGCTCGCGTTGCCGTTGTTGATGGGCACCGTGCCCGCCTCGGCCGGCACCGTGGACGTCGCGCGCAGCGTCGCGTAGCCCGCCTTGCTGAACGTCAGCAGCACCTGCGCCGCCGCCGGCACGTCCGTCATCACGAAGTTGCCGGCAGCGTCCGTCGTCGCCGTCTTCGGCGTCGCCTGGCTGCCAATCGTCATGGACACCGTGACGTCCGCCAGCGGCGTCAGGTTCGTGCCCAGCACCTGGCCCGACACAGTCCCCTTCGGCGTCGAAGGCACCACCACCGACACGTTGTTCGGATCGCGAATGCCGTCCACGACACCGTCGTTGTTCGCGTCGGTCTCGTCACTGCCGCATCCCCCCACCAGCAGCGGCAATACAGCCATCAACAGAAGCTTCTTCATCATCCCCACCTTGAATTTTTGACGGAATTTTCACGCCCCAGCTGTCAAGAAAGGGCGGAAATCGGACACTCCCTGACCCAGGGCCATCGCGTCAAGGTGGGGGGAATTTTACCCGGACCTCCTGAAGAGGATGACACGACATGTCAGATGTGAATGACCCCTGCCTGGGCTGCGCCATCGTTCGCGGGGACACCCGCACTCCCGGTGGGGTCCTGGCGCGCGCCCCCGGATTCGTGCTCCACGCGGTGGCCTCGCCCAGCCCCGTCCCCGGCTGGGTGGTGCTCACCAGCGAACAACACGTGCGCGGCTGGTACGATCTGGAAGAGGCGGCCTCGCGCGAGCTGGGGCCGTTCGCCGGCCGGGTGATGCGTGCCCAGCGCGAGGTGCTGGGCGCGGAGCACGTGTACGCCTTCGCCATTGGCGACGTGCTGCGCCACTTCCACCTGCACCTCGTCCCCCGCTTCGCGGACACGCCGCCCCACCTGCGGGGCCGGGGCGCCTTCGACGCGGCCCCCGGCGAACACCTCCCCCTGGAAGCGCTGGAGGCCGCGGCCCTGCGGCTCGGGACGGCGCTCGCCCGCTGACCCACGCCGGGCGTGACGTGGGCCAATCCACGGGCTCGCGGCCCCCGTCATGGACCTGACAGGTCATCGGGGGAAGAATGCAGGGCGCCATCATGCGTGTGTCCCTCCTCGGCCCCTGGCTGCTCTCGCTGCTGCTCTTCACCACCGGTCCCGCCCTGGCGGACAACACGGCGGATGAGGCCGACATCGCCTTCGAGCTGGGCAACGACGCGTACTCCCACGGCAACTACACCGAAGCGCTGCGCTCGTACTTCACCAGCTACCGGCTGGTCCCCAACCGCAACGTCCTCTTCAACATCGCGCGCTGCTTCGAGGCCCTGGGCAAGTTCAACGAGGCCTACCGCTACTACAACGACCTGCTGGTGGAGGACCTGCCCACCGAGGACGCCGACGAGGTCTCCCGCTCCCTGGAGCGGCTGCGCCCCAAGGTCGCCCTGGTGCGCGTCACCACCAACCCCAAGGGCGCGGACGTCTACGTGGACCGCACCGACCTGGGCAGCCGGGGCCGCTCGCCGCAGACGCTCGCGCTCACGCCGGGCCGCCACAAGGTCCTCGTGCGCAAGGACGGCTACCGCCCCACGGAGTCCACCGTCACCGTCACCAAGGGCCGCGAGGTGCCCGTGGACCTGGACCTGGGGCTCATCACCGGCATCGTCGAAGTCACCGGCACCCCCGAGGGCGCCGAGCTGCGCGACTCCCCCACCGGCCCCCTCCTGGGC
>NZ_RAWA01000375.1 GCF_003611675.1 Corallococcus sp. CA053C | reverse complement strand
CTTCCCCCACCCCGCCGCCACGCTCTCGAAGAGCACGTCCACGGAGGGGTGGTGCGGGGTGCCCAGGGGCTGGCGGTCCAGGCGCACCAGGTCCACCGCGCCGTGCCGCTCCAGCTTCAGGTGCATCCCCGCGCGCGCCAGCACCGCGCGGCCGGGGAGGAGCTCCAGACCATCGCTCGCCTCCAGCACCTCCAGCGCGCTCAACGTGTCCAGCCGCTTGGCCACCGCCTCCGTGTAGCCCGCGGGGATGTGCAGCGCGAGCACCACCGGCGCGGGGAAGTCCGCGGGCAGCATCGTCATGAGCCGTGTCAGCGCCTGAGGGCCGCCCGTGGACGTGCCCACCGCCAGGAGCTTCGCGGACGTCCCGGCCTCCGTGCGCGCGGCGCGGACGCCGGCTTCCCCCGTGACCTCCTGCCCGTAGCGCGGCACCGCGCGGCCCGCGACGCGCACCTTCGCCACCAGCTCCGCGCCCAGCTCGTACAGCCGCTCGGTGGCGAGCGCCGTGGGCTTGTGCACCAGGTCCACCGCGCCGGCCTGGAGCGCGGCCACCGCCAGCTCGCTGTCCGTGCCGGCGCTGCTCACCACCACCACGCGCGGCGCGTCCGGCATGCCGGCCAGCGCGCGCAGCAGGCCCAGGCCGTCCAGGGCCGGCATCACCAGGTCCAGGGTGATGACGTCCGGCTTGAGCTCCGCCACCCGCTCCAGCGCGTCCAGCCCGTCGCGCGCGGTGCCCACCACCTCCAGGCCCTCCGCGTCCGACAGCACCTTGCGCAGCACCTTGCGCGCGAACGCCGAGTCGTCCACCACCAGCACGCGCAAGGGGGGCGAAGACGTCGCGGACGTCATGGGGACGCCTTGCTGTAGAAGAACGCGCCGCGGCGCTCCTCGCAGTGCAGCGCTGTACCGAAACGCATCAGGGACTCCGACGTGCCCACCAGCAGGTGCCCCCCGGGCTTGAGCGTCCGGGTCAGGTCGTCCACCACGCGGCGCGCGGTGTCGTCCTTGAAGTAGATGAGCACATTGCGGCAGAGGATGGCGTCAAAGGTTTCCGGCCCCGGGAAGTTCGCGCTGTCCATCAGGTTCAGCTGCCGCCACTCCACCTTCGCCACCAGCTCCGGGCGCACGCGCGGACGGCCGCCCACGACGTCCAGCCAGCGGCCCTCCACGCCCTTGGGCAGCGCGCGCAGGCAGCGCAGGTTGAATTCGCCCGCCTTCGCGCGCTCCAGCGCCCGGAGGCTCAGGTCCGAGGCCTGCAGCGACACGTCCGCGAGCACGCCCTTCGCGTCCAGCATCATGGCCAGCGTGAGGGGCTCCTCGCCGGTGGCGCAGGCCGCGCACCACACCCGGGGCTGGAGGCCGGCGCGCGCCCGGGGCACCAGCACCTCGTCCACCAGCGCCTCCAGCGCCTGGGGCTCGCGGAAGAAGTACGTCTCATGCACCAGCAGCGAATCCACCAGCGCGTCCAGCGCCGCGGCCCCCTTCGGGTCGTAGCGGAGGAAGTAGTAGTAGTCGAGCAGCGAGTCGAAGCCCGCGTCCAGCGCGCGCGAGGACACCTTCTCCGACAACAGGTCCCGGTCCTCCGGGCCGTAGTGCAGCCCGGAGCGCTGCTCGATGAGCATCGTCAGGATGGAGAAGACCTGCGGGGACAACGGCAGCGCGCTCATGGGCAAGGGCGCCTCAACGGCCCAGCGCCAGCAGGCAGGCACGCCGCACGTCGGCGTCCTCGTCGCGGTGGGCCACCCGGTCCAGCGCCTCGCGCGCCTCCACCGTGCCCAGCGCCGCCACCGCGGGGACCGTCGCCCGCCGCCCCGCGGGGCTCGCGCCCGTCAGCGCCTGCATCAGCGCCGCTCTCGCGTCCGCCCGGCGCATGCGCGCGAGCGCCGCCACCAGCAGGGGCGCGGTGGCGTCGTCCGCCACCTCCAGCGCCGAGAGCAGCCCCGGCAGCCGCCCGTCCACCGGCAGCGCCAGCGCGCCCACCACCTGCTCGCGCAGCATCACGTCGCCCAGCAGCGACACCAGCGCCTGGGTGGCGTGCAGGCCGGTGCGCGTGGCGAGGAAGCCCACCGCCGCGCTGCGCACGCCGTCGTCCCGGTCCCCCGCCGCGCGCAAGAGCGCGGGCAGCGTCTCCGGCGCGTCGTACTCCGCCACCGCCGACAGCGCGACGAGCCGGGTGGCCGGGTCGTCCGACCCCACCGCCTCCAGCAGCACCGGCAGCGCGTCCTGGCGCCGGGCCACGCCCAGCCCCAGCAGCGCCGCGCGGCGCACGTCCGCGTCCGACGACGAGGCCGCCCGGCGCAGCGCCGCCATGGCGCTCTCCGTGTGCAGGTGCGCCAGCGCGTCCACCACCGCCACGCGCACCTGGCCCGCGTCGTCGTTGGCCAGCGCGACGATGGCGTCCGCGGCGGCCTCCTCGTTGAGCTTCCCCAGCGACTGGCACGCGTAGTAGCGCACCCACGGGTCGCGGTCGTTCAGGCCGCCCAGGAGCGTGGAGGTGATGCGGGCCTGCTTGTCCGTCTGGCCCAGCGCGCGCATGGCCGTGGCGCGCGTGCGCTCGGATTCATGGGTGGCGGCGGCCAGCAGCGCGTCCACCGCGCGCGGATCATCGATGAAGGGCAGGCCGTAGATGGCCGCGTCGCGCAGCCGCTCGTCCGGATCCCGCATGGCCAGCAGCAGCGCGTCCAGGCCGCGGGAGTAGCCGAAGTAGGCCACGATGCGCAGCGCCGCGCGCCGCTGACGCGTGTCCGGCGAGCGCGCCGCCTCCAGCGCCAGGGTCTCCGTCGTCTCACTTCCCAGCGACTGGATGGCGCCCACCACCGCCTGCGCCACGCGCGGGTCCTCGTCCGACAGCCGCGCGAAGAGGGCGGGCACCGCGGACGTGTCGCCAATGCGCGACAGCGTCTCCGCCGCCAGCGCGCGCACCATCGCGTCCCGGTCCTCCAGGCACAGCAGCACGTCCGGCACCGCCGCGGCCCTGCGGCCCACGAGCGGCAGCAGCACCCGGCGCCGCGTGCTGTCGCCCTCGCGCAGCGCCTGCAGGATTTGAGCGTCCGCCTCCGAGCCCAGCTCCCCCAGCGCCGCCGCCGCCGCGCGCGACACGCCCAGGTCCTGCGAGTCCAGCAGCTTGAGCAGCCCCGCCGCCGCGTCCGCGCCGCCCACCCAGCCCAACAGCCGCGCCACCGCGGTCTTCTCCCCCGCGTCCGCGCCGGTGATGACGTGGGCCAGCCTGCGCCCGGTGGGCTGGGACTCCGCCACGCTGGAGCGCAGCACCGACGGCACCATGCGCGCGCCGCCGAAGCGCTGCACCTGCGCGTCGTGGATTTCCACCAGCGCCACCGCCGCCACGCGCACCACCGCGTCGTTGCCGCGCTGCAAGAGGCCCAGCAGCGCCGGCACCGCGGCCTCCTGGCCGGTGCGGCCCAGGGCGCGCGCGGCCTCCAGGACGTAGAACGGATCCGACAGCAGGGCCATCAGCGCCGGCACCACCGTGGGGTCGCCCGAGCGGCCCAGCACGTCGATGGCGGGGAAGATGCGGAAGAAGTTGCCGCTGCCCAGCGAGGCCAGGAGCGCGTCCACCGCCGCGCCGCCGCCAATGCGTCCCAGCGCCTCGATGGCGGCCACCGCCACGTTGTCGTCCTCGTGCACCGTGAGCCGCGCCAGCAGCGGCACGGACTGGCGGCTGCGGCGGCGACCCAGCACCTGGGCAGCGTCACAGACGATGGCCGGGTTGGGGTCGTCCCCCAGCACCTCCACGGGCCCCTCCACGTCGCCGGTGGCGGCCACCAGCGCGTCCACCGCCGCGGCGATGCGCGCCTCGTTGTCCCGCCGGTGGCGGAGCACGTCGCACAGCGGCTTCACCGCGGGGGTGCCCAGGCGCGCCAGCGCGGACACCACGGCGCGGCGCACCGCCCAGCTGGGCGCGTCCAGCCCGACCACCAGCGCGGGCAGGCTCGCCGTCCCCTGGCGCGCCAGTTGCTCCACCTCCTCCACCCGGGCGCGGTCGTCCGCGGAGAGGGAGAGGGGGTGTTGTCGCACGGTTGAAGTCATCGTCACGCCTTCTGCTCCCGGGGGCCTCGGGACGCGACCGCGTCCTTGCCGCCCAGCAATCCGGTCAGGTGCGCCAGCCCCTCGACCTGTTCACCCTGAAGCTTCGCGAGCTGTCCCAGCCGGCCCGCGACCTCCTTCACCTCCTGGGCGGTGATGGTCGTGGTGCGCGCCTGCTGGGCGGTGGTCACGGCGATCTCCCGCGAGCGCCCGCGCATCTCCTCCACCGACCGCCCCAGCTGCTCGGTCACCGTGGACTGCTCCTGCGCGGACCGGGCCACGGCCGCCACGCCCGTGGCCTGCTTCGTCGCGGACGCGGTGAGCGCGGCCAGGGCCTCCGTCTGCTCGTCCAGCGCGCGCGACGTCGTCCTCGCCACCCTTCGCACCTCCTCCGCGCCGCGCACCAGCGTGGAGAGCGCCTGGGCCTGCTCCTCCGTGGCGCGCGTCACCTCCTGCGCGAGCTTCGCCACCTGGCGGGTGGCCACCTCGCACTGCTTGAGGGCGCGGCCCTGCTCCACCATCGCCCGCGTGGACTGGGCCACTTCCTTGCGCGCGTTGTCCATGGCGCGCGCCACCTCCTGCGCCGCCTTGGCCTGCTCCGCGATGCCGGTGAGCGCGCGCTGGGTGGAGGACGTCACCTCCTGCGCCACCACGCCCAGGGCGGCCACCTGCTGGCCCTGCGCGGACACCGCGCCGCTCACGCCCTGCACCAGCTGCCGCATCTGCACCGCGTTCTTCGCCAGGTCCGTGGCCGCCGCGGCCTGCTCCTGCATCGCGCGCGACACCTTCTGCGCCACCTCCGACAGCTGGGTGTTGGAGCGCACCGCCTCGCGCAGCGCCTTGGCCTGATCCGCGGTGGCCTGCGTCGTCTGCCGCGCCATGCGCCGCATCTCCGTGCCGCCCTGGGCCAGGGCCTGCGCGGCCTGCGCCTGCTCCGTCGCGGAGGCCGCGATGACGCGCCCCTGCTCGCTCACCTTCGCCGTGGACTGGGCCAGCGCCTGCACCGCCTGCACCTGCTCCGCCGACGCGCGCGACGCCTCACGCACGTTCTGGCCCAGATCCTCCACGCCCTTGAGGATGGTGCCCAGCGCCTTCTCCGCGTCCCCCGCCAGCGCCGCGCCCTCGTCCGCCGCGCGCACGCCCTCGCCCGTGGCGGACGCCGCCTCGCGCGCCGTCGTCTGCAGGCCGCGGACAATCTTCGCCACGTCCGCGCTCGCCGCCGCCGCGCGGTCCGCCAGCGCGCGGATCTCCTCCGCCACCACCGCGAAGCCGCGGCCGTGCTCCCCGGCCCGCGCCGCCTCGATGCTGGCGTTGAGGGACAAGAGGTTCGTGCGGTCCGCGATGAGGTTGATGGTCTGCACGATGTCGCCAATCTCTTCCGCGCGCCGGCCCATCTCCTTCATCACCCCGGACGACTCCACGATGGACTGCCGGATGCGGCCGAAGCCGGTGATGGAGCGCGCCACCGTGGCGCCGCCGTCGCGCGCGCTCGCGCCCACGCGCTCGGCGGCCATCCGGGCCTCTTCCGTCATCTGCGCCGCGCGGCGCGTGGACGTCTCCAGCTGCGCGGACGCGGTGGCGCTGGTGGACGCCAGGCCGTTGATGCTCTCCGCGGCGCGGGCCACCGCCTGGGCGGAGCGCGCCAGCTGCTCGATGGTGGCCGCGTTGGCGTCCACCACGGCCGCGTTCTTCTCCGACGTGGCGGCCACCTCCTCCACGCTGGCGGCCACCTCCTCCACCGTGGACGCGGTGGAGCCCACGTGCGCCTCCAGGGCGCGCGCGTGCTCCGCCACGCCGCGCACGCTGCGCGCGACCTGCTCCGTGGTGGAGGCCGTCTCCTCCACGCTGGAGGCCATGCTGGCCGCGTCGCGCGAGACTTCATTGAGCGTCTTGCCCAGGGACACGACGGCGCCGGACACCTGCCCCATGCGCTCGCCCACGCCCTGCGCGTCGGACGACAGCCGGTTGATGCCCTTGGACATCTCCTCGATGGTGGCGGCCACCTCTTCGGTGGTGGCGGCGCTCGTCTGGTTGCGCGCGACCAGGTCCTCCACCGTGGCGTTCATCTCCTGCACGCTCGCGAGCAGCTCCTCGCTGGAGGCGGCCAGCTCCTCCGCGTTGGCGCTCACGCCCTTCACCGAGCGCGCCACCTCCTCCACCGTGGAGGCCGTCGCGTCCGCGGACACGGCGAGCACCGCGGCGTCCTTGCGCACGCTGGCCACCGACGCGGCCACCTCCTGCATCCCGCCCGCGGTGGCCTCCGCCTCCTGCTGCACGCCCCGCGACGCGTCGCTCATGGCGCGCTGGTTGCGCACCAGGGACTGCACCGCGGCGCTCGTCTGCTCCACCTGCGCGGCCACCGATTCGATGGCGGTGCGCACCTGCTCCCCCGACGCCGCCTGCTCGTTGCCCGCCGAGGCCAGCCGCGCCGCGAGCAGCTCCGTGGACTGCACCAGCCCCGCGCTCTCCTCCACCTTCAGCGCCGTGCGCTCCGCCAACGCGCGTGCATCGTCCAGGCGGGGGGCGCTGCTACCGTTGTCCGTCGACATCCGCAGTCTCCTCCCCCATCACGCGGGGGAAATCGATGAGCATCACCAGCCGCGGGCCCACCTGCGCCACGGCCTTCACGAACCCCTTCGCGCGCTCCACCACCATCGGCGGCGGCGGCTGGATGGTGCGGGGGTCCAACTTCAAGACTTCACGGGCGCTGTCCACGAGCAGTCCCACCGTGCGCTCACCCAGCTGTCCCACCACCACGCGCGAGTCCAGCGAGTGCTTCCCAGGCGGCAGGCCGAAGCGCGCCCGCGCGTCCACCACCGGGATGACGCGGCCGCGCACCTGCACCAGCCCCGCGACATGGGACGGCGCCCCGGGCACCGGCGTGGCGCCGGTGAAGGACTCCATCTGCACCACGTCCGCCGCGGGCATCGCGTACTCGGTCCCGTCCACCTTGAACAGCACGTGCAGCACGTTCATGACACCCACTCGCCCGGACGCGCCGAGCCCTTGCGGCGAACCCCGTGCGCCGCGCCGAGCGCGCCCAGGTCCAACACCAGCGTGGGCTGGCCATCTCCCAGGTCCGTGGCGCCCGCCACGCCCGGCACGCGCACCAGCGGATCCTCCAGGGGCCGCAGGACGATCTCCTGCTGGCCCAGGAGCCGGTCCACCGCGAAGGCCACCGGCTCCCCGCGCTGCCGGACGATGAGCGCCTTGGTGCCCCGGCTGACGCCCTCCCGCGCGGGCGCCGTGCGGCCCAGGAGCTGCTCCAGCGACAGCAGCGGCACCGCCGCGCCCCGCCGCTCCACCAGCCCCAGCCCGTTCGCGCCCGCGGGCCGCACCACGCGCAGCGCGTCCACGTCGATGAGCTCCTCCACCGTGCCCACCGACACCGCGTACTTGAGGCCCGCGCATTCGAAGACGATGGCGTCCACCAGCGTCACCGTGAGGGGCACGCGCAGGGTGAACGTGGTGCCCGCGCCCTTGCGCGTCTCCATGCGCAACTCGCCGCCCAGCTGCTCCACGACGATGCGCCGCACGATGTCCATGCCCATGCCCCGGCCGCTGGTGCTCGTGGCCTCCTGGCGCGTGGACAGCCCGGGCCGGCACAGCAGGTCCAGCAGCCCGTCCACCGACTCCGGCACGGGCGCGTTCGCGGCCTTCGCCACCGCCTTCGCGTCCACGCCCCGGCCGTCGTCGCGCAGGGTGATCTCCAGCTGGCCGCTGGAGCGCGCGTGGCAGCCCAGGTGCACCAGCCCCTCCGGGAGCTTGCCCGCCGCGACGCGCTCCTCCGGCATCTCCAGCGCGTGGTCCACCGCGTTGCGCACCAGGTGCACCAGCGCGGGCAGGAGCCGGTCCGCCACGGCCTTGTCCAGCTCCGCGTCGCCCACGTCCAGCTCCAGCCGCACCGCCTTGCCCGTGGTGCGGCGCAGCCCGCGCACCAGCAGGGGCAGCCGCTCCAGCACGTCGCCCACGCGCACCATGCGCAGGCGCAGGATGGCGGAGCGCAGGTCGCGCAGCTGCCGGCCGTTCTCCTGGAGGATGGCCGTCAACTCGCGCGTGGGGGCGCCCGCGGCCGTGAGCGCCGCCACCGCGCGCGTCAGCCGGGAGCGGTTCACCACGAGCGCGGCCAGCCACTCCATGGCCTCGTCCAGCCGCGACACCTCCACGCGCAGCAGGCCGCCACCGCGGCGCACCTCCGGCTCCTCCAGCTCCTCTTCGGTCGCGGCCACGGACGACGCCAGCAGCGCCGTCGCCGGCAGCGGGGCGAGGGGGACCGGGGCCTCCTCGGGCGCGTTTACCGCCAGCGAGCGCAGCGTGGCGGGAGCGCCGCCCACCGCGCCCAGCAGCGCCGCGTCATCCGAGACGGTGATGAGCAGCAGCGCGAACGCGAGCGAGGCCCCGCCCGCGGCGGCACCCGACAGCGGCAGCACCTTCACGATGTCGCCGAGCTTCGCCACGCGCTCGCGCACGGTGTTGATGGTGAGCCCCTGGGCGGCGCGCTCGGCGGAGGGCACGAAGTCCAGCCGCACCGCGCGCTGCCCCGCCTGGAGCCCGCCCTCCAGCTGCTCACGCTCCGACGGCGCCAGCTTCGCGGCGAACGCGGCCTCCGCGTCCAGCACCACGCGCCGGGTGGGAGCCGCGGGTGCCGTTCCCAGCACGTGCGGGCCCAGGGCCTCCAGCCGCTCCAGCAGGTTCACCGGCGCGGGCGACGCCGTCTTTCCGGCGGCCAGCTGCCGCACGCGCTGCTCGATGGCGCGCAGGCCCTCCACCAGCGGCTCCACGCTGGACTCGGGCAGGCGGCCCCCGGCCTGATCCGCCAGGCGCAGGGACGTCTCCATCCAGTGCGCCAGGGAGACGATGGGCTCCACGTCCACCATGGAGGACAGGCCCTTGATGGTGTGCAGGGCGCGGAACAGCTCGCGCACGGCGCGGGGCTGGGCCGCGCCCCGGCGCACGGCCTCCTCCACTGCAAGCAGGTCCCGCTGCGCGGCCGCCAACAGCTCATCCACCTCCGCCAGGTACGCGGGGAGGAACTCCGCGAACTCCACGGACGTCGTCACCCGCGCGACGCCTCGTCCTGGGGCTTCGCGTCCTGGGACGGGGTCTTCTCCAGGAGGGCCCGGGCCGCGCCCTGGATGGATTCCGGGGTGAAGGGCTTGGTCATGAAGCGGTTCGCGCCCACGGCGAGCGCTCGCTCGCGGGACGCTTCATCCCCGCGGGTGGTGACGATGATGATGGGCAGCGAGCGCAGGTGGTCCTGGCCCCGCACGAACTCCACCACCTCGATGCCCCCGATGTCGGGCATGTTGAGGTCCAGGACGAGCAGGTCATACGACTTGAGCGACAGCTGCTCGATGGCCTCCAACCCGCTGGAGGCCTGCGTGAAGCGGCTGTCCGGGTAGGGGCGCAGGCATGCGACGACCATCTCGCGCATCACCTTGCTGTCATCGACGACGAGTACCTCGGGCATGGCGTCCTCTGGAAACGACCGACCAAGCTAGATCGATTCCGACCTGCTGAAAAAAATGAGTCAGCGCGCGCGCGCCAAGCGTTGGTTTCTCCACGCACGCCCTTCAGGTGTGTCACGAAGCCTGACGGCTTCCTTCGGAATCGACCTCAACGCCATGCGATTGGCTCCCCCCATGCCTGACCCTGTCTC
>NZ_RAWA01000374.1 GCF_003611675.1 Corallococcus sp. CA053C | reverse complement strand
GGCATGAAGGGCGGGGGCGGGCTGCCCGCACTCGTGATGATCCCCACGCTCTTCATGGGCACCGCCTGGCTCACGGCGGGCCTCACGGGGCTCTTGACCGGGCGCCCCTGGGACACGACACCCTTCTGGGTGAAGTTGCCGATGATGATCATCGGCTCCGTGCTGGCCCTGCTGGCCTGCGCGGTCATCATCGGGTTCACGCAGCAGTTCCGTCGGTAGGCCCTTTGAGTCAACGCCAGACGCTGGCGTGGGCCCGGGCGAAGGTCTCGAAGTCGCGCGGTGCCTGGCCGGTGACGCGCAGCACGGTGTCCGTCACGCGGTCCTCGGCCCCATCCCGGAGGGTCACGTCCAGGCCCGAGAGCATGCTTGCGTAGGCCTCCGGCATGCCCGCCTCCTGCAGGTGCCGGCGCACCTCCTCCCGGCTCGCATGCACATGCCGGATGGGGCGGCCCGACACCCGGGACATCACCGCCGCGATGTCGTCGTAGCTCAGCGCCTGGGGGCCGGTGATGACGTGCGCGGTGTCATGGGAGGGCTCATCCGCGAGCGCCCGGACGCCGACCGCCGCGATGTCCGCCGCGTCCACGAACCCGACGCGCCCCTTGTCCGTGGAGGTCATCAGCGTGCCGTCGCGCCGGAGGCTGGCCCCGTGCTGGTTCTGGGGGTTGGAGACGTTCTGCATGAACCACGACGGCTGCAGCACGCTCCACTCCGGTGCGTGCTCGCGCAGGAAGCGGTGCACCTGTCCCAGACCCGGGCTCCCCTCCGGAATGGCGGAGGCGCTGAGCAGGACGACGCGCCGCACGCCCCTGGCCAGCGCGCGTTCGATGAACGGATTCACGAGGAGGGACGGGTCCTCCGCCAGCGCGGGCACCAGCAGGTACATCCGGTCCACGCCGTCCACCGCGGCTTCGTGCGTGGTGGGGTCCGCCCAGTCGAAGCGGACGTGGTCGGTGGAGGGGAACGGTGGCGTCGTGCTCCGCGTGGCGGTCCGCACCCGGAACCCTTCCGAGGCCAGCCCTTCCGCGATGGGACGTCCCGTGTTGCCAGAGGCGCCGGTGACGAGGATGCGCGGCTTCATGCCTGCTCCTTGCCGAAGGTTCCCGCCGGAGCGGCCAGGGGGTTCCAGTACTCGCGGTAGCGGACGATGCGCCCCTCGCGCAGGTGCAGGCGCATCACGTAGTCCTGTTCGTAGTGGAAGTGTGACGGCTGCAACGTCGCCGAGCCGTGGACCTCCATCCATCCGACGTTCGGGTCGGTGGTCGGGTAGCGCTGGACGCCCGCGAAGGCGAGCCCCTGGAAGCGCTGGGTGATGGGCACGAAGTAGGCCCGGATGGCTTCGATGCCCTCCAGGCGGGAAGGCATGCCGAGCGAGGGGGCGTAGGGGAATTCAACGACGGCATCGTCGGCGAACAGGGTCAGCCAGCGTTCGATGTCCGTGCCGATGAGGGCGAGGTGCGCGTCCATCACGCGGGCCAGGTCGGAGGAGGGGGTTGTGCGATCCATGGGAGGCTCCATCAAGAGGTGATGGACCTAGAATGGGGCTGGCGTTATGGACGCTCAATGTCACTGCGTCCAAAAGAACTGTCCGAGCGTCCAGGGATGCCAGACGAAAAGACCGACGTGGTGTCCGATGTGCTGGAGACGCTGCGGTTCAAGACGCTGCTCTTCGGTCGCTTCGAACTGGGTGCACCGTGGGCGCTGCGCCTGCCCCGCAAGGTCAATGCGTCCTTCTACGTGGTGGCGCGGGGAGGACTGCGCCTCCAGGTGGAGGGCCTGGCGCAACCGGTGTTCCTGTCCGCGGGTGACGTGGTGCTGCTGCCCCGCGCCACCGCCCACGTGCTGGATGACGGCACCCGGAAGGTTCCCCGCGACTTCATCACCCCCGAGCAGCTCCGGGCTTCGTCGGGGAAGGCCGTTCGGCTGGGGGGGCCGGGCGCGACCACCACGTTGATCACCGGCTGCTTCCAGTTCGGCGTGGACCCCACGCACCCGCTGCTGCGGGCCTTCCCGCCCATCATCCACCTGTCCACGCAGGAGTCCGGTGGGACGCCGTCGCTCGCCGCCGCCGTGCAGCTCCTCTCCGCGGAGACCGCCGAGCCGGGGCCGGGGAGTGCCCTCGTGGTCGGCCGTCTGGCGGACGTGCTGCTGGTGCAGGCGCTGCGGGCCCAGGCCGTGCTCGCGAAGCCGGGCGAGGGGGGATGGAAGGCCCTGGCGGATCCGGCCATCGGCAACGCGCTGGCCCTGATGCACGAGCGGCCCGGCGACCCGTGGACGGTGGAGCGACTGGCGGCGGCCGTAGGCCTGTCGCGCTCCGGGTTCGCCGCGCGCTTCCACTCGCTGGTGGGCGAGACGCCGCTGCAATACCTGTCCAACTGGCGGATGACCCGCTCCGCGCGCTGGCTGCACGAATCCGACGACAGCCTGGATGCCATCGCCGAACGCGCGGGCTACGAGAGCGCGCCCGCGTTCAGCAAGGCCTTCAAGCGACGCTGGGGCATGGGACCCGGCGCGTACCGGCGCACGCCCGCGCTCCGTGAAACACGCCTCAGTCTGATTGACACATAGGCTGTCAAATCAAGACACCGTGATGTACCGCGACGACACGGCGTTCACCGCGAACCCGCGGCTACTAGATGTCGCGCCTGTCCAAGAACACCACGCGCACGGCGTCCAGGTTGAAGTCGTTGAACAGCCGCGCGTTGATCCCGACCCTGAACTTTCCCGGCACGGGGGCGTCGTTCTCCCAGACGGGCATGTCCGTCCAGGTGCCGCAGCCGCAGACCTGGCAGTGGTGGTGTTCGACGGGCGCGTTGCGGTCGTACGTGACCACGCTCTCGCGGCGCGTGATCTTCACCTGCTCCGGGTCGTAGTAGGCCCAGAGCATGCCCCGCTTGGAGCAGAAGGTGCAGTTGCACCGGGTGAGCTCCTTGGGCGGCGCGGTCACCTCGAACTGCGTCGCACCGCAATGACAGCTTCCCTTCAGGGGCTCGCTCATCCCTCCATCCTGGGGGATGCGCTTGCTTTCTCCCCAGGGAAAAGGCGCGGGGCCCCGGGGGGCCCCGCTGTTCCACACTTCAGACGCGCTCGACGCGGATCCGCGCGGGCAGGCCGTTGAGGCTGTCCTCCACCTCGGTGCCGGTGAGGCCCTCGGGGCCCACGTGGAGCTCCGAGGCCAGCGTCTCGCGTTCAATCTCCGCGCGGGCCGCCGTGACGACGCGCTTCACCCGCTCATCCCCGTCCACCCAGAGGCGGATGCGGTCGGTGTAGCCCAGGTTCAGGTCCTTGCGGTTGCCCTGCACGCGCGCCAGCAGCTCGCGCACCAGGCCCTCGTCCTCCAGGGCCGGCGTGAGCTGCGTGTGGAGCACCACCACGCCCACGCCTGAACCGGCGGCGGCGTAGCCGGGCTGCGCCTCCACCAGCGTCTCCAGCTCCTCGGCCGGGAAGACCATGTCCTCGCCGCCCACGTTCAGGGCCACCTTGCCCGTCTGGAGCAGCTCGTGGTGCAGCGCTTTGCCGTCACCGGAGTCGAACGCCTTGCGCACCGGCGCGAGCTTGGGCCCCAGCCGGCTGCCCATGGCGCGCAGGTTGGGCCGCACGCGGTAGCGCACCACGTCCGCCTCCGGGCCACCCGGCTCCACCAGCTTTACGGTGTGCACGTTGAGCTCGTCGGAGATGAGCTCCTGGTACACCGCCACGCGCTCCGACAGCTCGCGGCGCGACAGGATGACGTCCGCGCGCGACAGCGGCTGGCGCACCTTGAGCCGGTTGTCCGTGCGCACCTTGAGGCCCAGCGACACCAGCTCGCGCACCGCGCCCATCTCCGCCGCCAGCCCCTCGTCGATGAGGCTCGCGTCCACGTCCGGGAAGCGCGCCAGGTGCACGCTCTCCGGCTGCGTGGCGCCCCACGGCTTCGCCACCAGGTTGCCCCACATGGCGTCCGTGAAGAACGGGATGAAGGGCGCGGACAGCGCCGTGATGGTGGTCAGCGCCTCGTAGAGCGTGAAGTACGCGTCCTGCTTGTCCTGCTCGAAGCCCGGCGCCCAGAAGCGCTCGCGGCTGCGGCGCAGGTACCAGTTGGACAGCGCGTCCACCAGCGCCACCATCCGCTGGGCCGCGTCGTACACCTGATACGTGTCCAGCGCCTTGGCCACGTCGCGCAGCGTGAGCTGCACCTCGGAGAGGATCCACCGGTCCAACACGGGCCGGGCCTTCACCTCGCGCCAGCCCTCGCTCTTGCGGATGGCCAGCCACGGCGCCTCCTTCGCGCCCGCGTTGCCCTTCGCCGGGTTGAAGCCGTCGATGTTCGCGTAGATGGTGAAGAACGAGTAGACGTTGCGCAGCTTGACCTGGAAGTCCTTCTGCAACAGCCGCACGTTCGCCAGCGAGTGGCGCGTGTTGGACCAGGTGGGGCTCGCCGCGTAGAAGAACCACCGGAACGCGTCCGCGCCCGGGGCCTTCGTCGCCGGGTCCTTGAGCACCACGCGCTCACCGGCCGGAAGCCTCGGCACCTCCACCGGCATCACGTCCGCGCCGCGCGCCGACGGCTTCACGTCCAGCGCCTGCAGCTCAGCCGGGGCCAGGAGGATGACGCGCCGCTTGAGCTTCTTGTGCACCTTCACCGTCACCGTGACGGCGGTGTCCGGCCGGTCCGAGCGGAAGAGCTGCACGCGCGCGCCCTCCTGCGTGTCCAGGCCCTCCAGGTCCTCGCGCGCGATGAGCGCCACGCCGGGCTCCGCGGGGACGCCGGCCTCCGTGGCGGTGAGCACCGCGAAGTCCATCCGCACCTCGTCCAGGATGATCTCCGGCGGGGTGTAGTTGCCCTTGGACTTGGACTCCTTCTTGCCCTCCTTGTCGGAGACGTGGCCCAGCACGATGCAGCTCTTGTACGGCATGGGCCACTCACGCTTCGGCGTGAGCCCCATGCGCTGCTGGGTCTCCTCGTCGAACACCAGCGTGCTGACCATCAGGAGCGAATAGAACCACCCGCGCGTCTGGTCGATGGCCTCGGAGATGAAGTCCGCCGGGAACGCGCGGTTGAACATCTCCTGGGACCCGGGCGCATGCGGGAAGCCCCACTGCGCGAAGGGCATGCAGCCGGAGTCGAACCACACGTCCACCACTTCGGGGACGCGCTGGAACTTCCCACCCGCGCCGGGCTTCTCGTAGGTGACCTTGTCGATCCACGGCTTGTGGACCAGCAGGTGCTCGGAGTTGGACTCGTGCGGCTTGCCGGCGAGGAACGCCTTCAGCTCCGCCTCCACGGCGGCCACGTTGTTGCCCGGCTTCGTGCGCAGCTCCGCGAGCGACGGCACGGCCTCCGTCTCACCCGTCTCCGAGTGGATCCACAAGGGCAGCGGCGTGCCCCAGTAGCGCTCGCGCGACAGGGCCCAGTCCACGTTGTTGTCGAGGAAGTCGCCGAAGCGGCCGTCCTTGATGTTCTCCGGCACCCAGTTGACGTGCTGGTTGTTCTTCTTCGCCTCCTCGATGACGGAGGTGGTGCGGATGTACCAGGCGGGCCGGGCGTACTGGATGAGCGGGTCCTCGTCCGCGCGCCAGCAGAAGGGGTACTCGTGGCGGTACTGCTCCGTGTGGATGAGCAGCCCGCGCTCCTTCAGGTTGCGCTGCAGGTCCTTGTCCGCGTCCTTCACGAAGCGGCCCGCGACGAGCGGCACCTCTTCGGAGAACGTGCCATCCGGCTTCACCGCGCAGCGCATCTCCAGCGCGTCCGGGTTCTGGAAGCGCTGGCTGTCCTTGCGGAAGGCCCGGTAGTCGTCCTCGCCGAACGCGGGCGCGGTGTGCACGATGCCCGTGCCGCTGTCGAGCGTGACGAAGTCCGCGGCCATCACGCGCCAGGCCACCGTGTCCGTGCCGCCGTCCTTCAGCGGCAGCGTGGCGTCCGCGTCCTTCGCGAAGTACGTGTCGAAGGGCGGCGTGTAGCGCTTGCCGACGAGCGCCTGGCCCTTCTGCGTGGCCAGCACCGGCAGGTCCTTCTTCAGCTTCTTCGCCAGGTCCTCGCGCAGCGCGGCGGCGAGGATGAGCTTGCGGTCCCCCGCGTCCACCGTGACGTAGTCCACCGCCGGGTTGACGGCCGCGTACATATTGGACGGCAGCGTCCAGGGCGTCGTCGTCCAGATGAGCAGCGACGTGTCCGGCGCGTCGCGCAGCGGGAAGGCCACGTAGACGCTGGGGTCGTCCACCGTCTTGTAGCCCAGGCCCACTTCCGCGGCGGACAGCGCGGTGCCGCCGCGCGGCCACCACCACACCACCTTGTGGCCCTGGTACAGCAGGCCCTTCTTGAACAGCTCGGAGAGCGCCCACCACACGCTCTGCACGAAGCCGCGGTGGTAGGTGACGTAGGCCTCGTTCAGGTCCACCCAGAAGCCGATGCGCTGGGTCAGCCGCTCCCACTCGGCCGTGTAGCGGAACACGGACTCGATGCAGCGCTCCGTGAAGGGCTCCACGCCGTACTTCTCGATCTCCGCCTTGCCGTGGATGCGGAGCTCCTTCTCCACCTCCACCTCCACCGGCAGGCCGTGCGTGTCCCAGCCCGCCTTGCGCGGCACGTAGTGGCCCCGCATCGTCTGGTAGCGCGGGAACAGGTCCTTGATGACGCGCGTGAGGACGTGGCCGTTGTGCGGCAGGCCGTTCGCCGTGGGCGGGCCCTCGTAGAAGACGAAGCTTTTGGCCCCTTCGTTCGCCTTGAGCGATTTCTCGAAGATGCCGCGGTCCTTCCAGAAGGCCAGGACGCGGCGCTCCTCGGCCGGGAAGTCCATCTCCACGGGGACCGCGTCGAACAGGGGCGAAGGCTTTTCAGACATGGTGGCGTGCTTGATACCACCGGACCGGCCCGCTGGCAGTGAATCCAGGCCCTTGCGGCCTGCCCCGCCGGCCGGTGGACAAATTGGCTTTCACTGAAATTCATGTAATCCGTGGAGAAGGGATGGCACCTTGCCCGCTTCCCGGGCAGCCCTGGAGGTCCCCACGTGATGCATGTGTCCCGTTCTTCTCTCTCCCCCGTCGTCGCGCTCACTGCGGCGCTGGCGCTGTGCCTGGGCGCGGCCCCGGCGCGGGCGCAGGTGTCCCGGACGCTGAGCACGCCGGGCCCCACGGCGCAGGCGCAGAAGGTCTACAACCTGCTGACGGACCTGGAGAACAACAGCCGCAACGGTGGGACGAAGCAGACCATCATGGGCCAGCACTGCGAGGCCCAGAAGGAGGCCTACGCGGGCGAGTACTGGGTGAAGGTGGGAGACATCTCCGGCCGGCGTCCGGGCTTCGTGGAGCTCGACTTCGGGCCGGGCAACTACCACAGCACCTACAGCGAGCCGTACGTGGACTATGCGGTGGGCTTCGCGCGCGACCGCTTCATCTACGGGGAGGGCATCGTCGGGTTCAGCTTCCACCAGTCCTATCCGGGCGCGTCGGTGAAGAGCTGGGAGAACACCTTCCGGCAGAGCTGGATGGATTACAACTGGATGGGCCGGGTCATCAACTGGCAGGCCAACACGGCGGAGTACCAGGCGCTGCTGAGGGATTTGTCCTTCGCGGCGGACAAGCTCACCGTCCTGCGGGACGCAGGCGTGCCGGTGCTGTTCCGCCCCTTCCACGAGATGAACAAGAAGGGGAGCGCGTCACCGTTCTGGTGGGCGAACCAGGACCCGTACCAGTACAAGCAGCTCTGGAACATCGCGCACGACTACCTGGTGAAGACGCGCGGGCTGAAGAACCTCATCTTCGTCTGGTCGCCGTATGAGTGGGACGGGACGTACGGCGGGGACGCTTCGGTCTACTACCCGGGCAGCGACCGCGTGGACGTGGTGGCCGTGGACATCTACCACGGCAATCCCTACTTCCCGGCCCAGTTCTACACGGGGCTCGCGGGCTACAACAAACCGCGCATGGTGGCGGAGACGGACAAGCTGCCGGTGCGCTGGGGCGACAGCCGCTACGGGACGGTGTCGGAGCTGGACGCGCGCCCGTGGGCCATCTACTCGGTGTGGGGGGACTCGCTCGTCTACAACCTGGGCACGACGAGCCCCAACGACTGGAACGTGTCCAGCAACTACAAGGCCATCAAGGACACGTATGGCTATTACGGGACGTACTGGCGGGTGCTGACCGGCGGAAGCAACGCGACCTACAACTGGGCCGCGTTGCGCTGAAGCCGGTTCACCAGTTGGTGGGGCGGTAGTCCTTGAAGAAGTTGCCCCACACGAACTCGTTCGTGTTGATGGCCGTCATCACGGGGTCGACGATGCGCGCGGCCCCGTCCACGATGTCGAGCGGGGGTTGGAAGTCCAGCTCCTGCACCTTGCGCTCGGCGTGCTGGGCGGGGTCCTCGTCGGTGACCCAGCCGGTGTCCGCGGCGTTCATGAAGATGCCGTCCTTCGCGTAGTCCGGCGCGGAGGTGAGCGTCATCATGTTGAGCGCGGCCTTGGCCATGTTGGTGTGCGGGTGCTTGTCCGTCTTGGTGCCGCGGGAGAAGCTGCCCTCCATCGCGGACACGTTGACGATGTGGCCCGGCTGCGAGCGGTCGCGCATCATCAGCGGCTTGAGCTTCCCGCAGAGGATGAAGGGCGCCACCGCGTTCACCAGGTGCACCTCCAGCATCTCCGCGGTCTGCACCTCCGCGAGCTTCAGCCGCCAGGAGTTCGTCTTGCGCAGGTCCACCTGCTGGAGGTCCGCGTCCATCCGGCCCTGCGGGAAGAGCGCCTGCGTGTCGGGCTCCTGCTCCATCGCGTAGGGCAGCAGCGACAGCGCCGCCGACGAGTGGATGCCCAGCGCGGGGTCGCTGCTGCGCCACGTGGCCACGGGCAGCGACGACACGGCGTCGCCCGCATCCCCCATGTGGCCGGGGTTCAGCATGGGCCTGAGCGCCGCGATGCACGCCTGGTGGCCAGCGAGCAGCGGGCGCACCTCCTCCGGCAGCGTGTTCGCGGGGCGCAGCTCACCCTGGAGCAGGTGCTGGTAGAAGCCCGGCGGCCGGCGCACCGTCTGCGCCGCGTTGTTGATGAGGATGTCCAGCTTGTCGTGCGTCTCTTCGATGTGGCGCGCGAACAGCTCCACGCTGGGCGCGTGCCGCAGGTCCAGGCCGTGCACGTGCAGCCGGTGGGACCAGTCCGCGAAGTCCGGCTCCCGCGCGTAGCGGAGCACCGCGTCCTGGGGAAAGCGCGTGGTGGCAATCACGGTCGCGCCCGAGCGCAGCAGCATCAGCGACGCCTGGAAGCCAATCTTCACGCGCGCGCCGGTGATGAGCGCGACCTTGCCGTTGAGCGGCGCGCGCTGGGTGCGCCGGGCGTAGTTGAAGTCGCCGCACGCGCAGCACAGGGTGTCGTAGAAGAAGTGCAGCTTGCGGTACTCCGCCTTGCACACGTAGCACTTGCGGGGCACCTCCAGCAGGCGCTCCTCCACGTCCACGGGCGGGGGCGCGGGCAGCATCGGCAGGGTGAGCACGGGCGCGCGGCGCAGGGCGCGGATCTCCGTGGTGGCGCGCACGACGCTGTCCTTCTTGCGCTGCTGCTCCTTGCGCTCCTTGCGCAGCGTGTTCTGCAGCCGGTTCTTGGCGGCCCGGTCCGGGTGCACCAGCCGGCTGGCGGCGGCCAGCAGCCCGTGGTGGACCTCTTCCGGCATGCGCGTCAGGTGCACGCGGTGGTGGGCCAGCATGTTCAGCAGCTCCGTGACGCGGAGCACCTCCTCCTGGCTGGGGGCGGGG
>NZ_RAWA01000373.1 GCF_003611675.1 Corallococcus sp. CA053C | reverse complement strand
GAGTTCGTCGGCAGCGTCAGATGTGTATTAAGAGACAGGGGGGCCCTGTCCAAAGCGGTCCCCCCGGCCTGGAGCGCATGCCCGCCTGCCGGCCGCCTACGCGGAGGAGGCCCGTGCCCTGGCGGCACTGCCTTCGAGCTCCGGGGTGCCGTAGCGGAGGGCGATGGCACGGCAAGGGGCGTCGGACTCGGACGGGGCAGTCCACGCCCCGAGCGCGTGGTAGAGCCGGCCCTCGCGCCGCTCCAGGTAGAGGATCATGTTGAGCGGCCAGCCCGCGCCCTGGAACAGGTGCCGGTCCATGGGCGTGGGCTCCTGGCTCACCCGCAGGCCGCGCTCGTGGGGCGGACCGATGCGGTGCCAGTCCGGGTGCAGGTGGATGGAGCCGAGCACCTCCAGCCCTTGCGCCTCCGCCTCGGCGGTGATGCGCAGCAGCTCCCGGGGCTCGCACCAGTAGCCGCGCCGTCCGTTTGCGTAGCAGGCGCCGAAGCGCGGGATGATGGTGGCGTCGAACTCCTGGAGTACGGAGTCGTCCGTCTCCCGGATGTTGGCGGCGAAGCGCACGCGCTCCACCCGCATCGCGTCGCCCACGAAGCGCCCCAGCAGGACGGCCCAGCTCCGGGGCGGCAGCTCCGGGGTGCACGCCAGGTATTCGCGGGTGGCGTCCGCGAGGAAGTCCGACAGCACGTCCGGATCCAGCAGCACGAGCTCCGGGTTCATTCCGGCGTCTCCAACGTGGGGCTGGGGAGGCGGCCCTCGGCCCGGTCCTCGCGAAGCTGGGTGATGAGGCCGCGGGCGACGCGCTCCTCGAAGGCGGCGGTGGCCTCCGGCGTCCAGGTGTAGAAGCCCTGGCCCGTCTTCAGGCCCAGCTCGCCGCGCTCCACCTTCTGCGCGAGCACCGGGGGCACCGGGCGCCCGGCGTTGCGCATGACGCCGGTGACGAGATCCAACCCCGCGAGATCCAACCGGTCGAAGATGCCGGACACGCCGAAGCGCCGCCCGATCCCCTGCGTGAGCACGCGGTCCACCATCTCCGGCGTGGCGACGCCTTCCTGCACCAGCCGGATGCCCTCGCCGATGAGCGCCTGCAACAGGCGCGGGCCCACCGAGCCCGGCACGTCCTTCGCGAACACCACCGGCGTCTTGCCCACCTCTTCCAGCAACCGCCGCACGGTCTCCACGACGTCGGGGGCCGTCTTCTCCCCGGGAATCACATCCACGAGCGGAATCAGGTGCGCCGGCAGGTAGTAGTGCGCCGCGAGGACGCGCTCGGGCCGGGTGCAGTCGCGGGCCAGCGCCGTCACGCTCAGCGCGGTGGTGTTGGAGGCGAGCACGGTGTCCGGCGCCGCGAGCCCGTCCAGTTGACGGAAGACCTCCTGCTTGAGCACGAGGTCCTCGGGCACGGACTCGAGCACCAGGTCCTGGCCCACGACGGCCTCGGCGAGCACCGTGGTGCGCCGGATGCGCCCGAGCGCGGCCGTGAGCCCCGCCGGGGACAGCAGCCCCGTCTCCACCAGCAGCGCCGCGTCCCGCTCCAGCTTCACCCGCGCGCGCTCACTGCTGTCCGCACGCGTGTTGAAGAGCACCACCTGCCTGCCAGCGATGGCGAGCTCGAGCGCGATTCCGCACCCCATGGCTCCGCCACCCACCACGCCTACCTTCATCAGCCGCTTGTGTCCCATGGCGTCGCAGCGTCGCCGCGTCCGCGTGACGGAGGCAATCCCTCCTTCACGAACGCGGAGCGTCAGACCGATGCGGTGAAGGTGCGCTGCAATTGTTCATGCGACTGGCGGTGGGGGCTTGAGCCTGGGGCCTGCGCTCCTTCGTGGGCAGGTTCCTGTGGAAGGGGCGGCCAAGCCGGCCCAGGATGACGGAGGATGCCTCCCCGCCCACCCCGCTGTCCGCGTTGCAACCTCTCGGCGCACCTGTGCCTGTGTGCAGAAATTCCCCGGGTGGAGACGCGCACGCGGATCCTCCTCCTCCAGCACGTGATGGAGGTCGCGAAGCGGAGCAACACCGGGCGCGTGGCGGCGCTGGCCCTCACGAACGCGAAGCTGCTCATCCACGGCAAGCAGCCCGCGGCCTATGACACGGCCGTGCTCTCCGAGCCGGGCACCTGGCTGCTCTTCCCGGATGGCCCCGCCGCACCGCCGGACGCCCCCGCGCCGAGGCAACTGGTGGTCCTGGACGGGAACTGGTCGCAGGCCCGGCGGATGACGCAGCGGCTCCCCGAGCTGCGGGCGCTGCCCCGGCTGGTGCTGCCGCCGCCCGAGCCCGGGATGCTCCGGCTCCGCGACACCTCGCATCCGTCCGGCATGTCCACCCTGGATGCCATTGCGCGCGCGGTGGCCCTGCTCGAAGGGCCGGAGACGGCGGCACCGCTGGAGCGGCTGGCCGCGCTCCGGGTGCAGCGCATCGCCGACTGCGGGACGCTGAACTGAGCCCCGGGGTGTCTGGGGTTGGATTCAATTGTGATTCATCCTGGTTGATCGCGTTGGCGCCTGGGGGCGGTGGCAGCAAGTCCGGTCCCCCTACCTCGACCTCGACACCGCTGGCCTGCAAGCAGAACTGCTAGCCGGAGGTCTCGCTGAAGCAGTCGGTGTGCGCCGGGGGCGCGCGGAACACGCGCGGCCCCGGTCCGGCACGGTGTCTGGTCCAGGCCACGCGCTCAGCGGGCCTGCGTCGAACCCGTCGGAGCGTTCTGGCCTGGGATCGCCGCCTGCTGTTCGGTGGTGACGGAGCAGCCGCAGCAGCAGCCGCTCGAGGTGGAGATGCAGGCCACACCGGCGCCGCACGTGCATGTGCTTCCATCATCCCCCGTGCAGCTCGCGACGTTATTGAGCCCCTGGGCTCCCGGCTCCGTGCGCTGGGCTGCCTCACCTGGCTCCGTCTTCAGGGTGACCGACTCCTCCGGGGGCCGAGCATTGTTCTGGGCCTCGGCAACGCCGCATGCCTGGAGTGACACCACCGCTGCCGCGAGTGCAAACAACTTGAGCATATTTTTCATCTGCGGAGCCTTTCCTGGGTTGTCCTGCTTTTGTTGCGAAATCACGATGGGGTGAGGGGTTGGCAATGTCAAAGACAGACATCTAGGGGGTTTCCCTCTGGGGCGGTCATCCGCGTGGAGGGCGTGGGGCCGGCCAGGGGAACAGGGTGGGAATGAAATGAAAGCCGCGAAGCGCCATGCCCCGAATCGGTGCCTGGCCGCCGGGCCACGGCTGCGATGCGAGCGGTTGCCCGTCCGCTTCGACCTGGCACTGGAGGGAATCGCGGTGTCTGACGCTTGCCGTGCCAGGGGCCTTCGGCGACGCTCCCGCGTCCCTTCCCCCGAGGCTCCATGAACGCACTGCGCCCCACGAGTGTCCTCGCCGCGTTGCTGCTCTTGTCCCCTGGCTGCACCACCTCGCGCCCACCGGCCCAGACGGAGTCCCCGGCCGCCCAGGCCGCGACGCCCGCGCTGTCCCCGGCCCAGGTCGCACTGCGTGCCTTCGTGGACGCGCACTTCGAGGAGCACTTCCGCCGCTCGCCCATGGCCGCCACGTCCGCGGGCGTCCACACCTACGACGGAGAGCTGCGCGGCTTCCGGCCCGAGGAGCGGGCGTCCCACCTGGCGTACCTGAAGGCGCGGCTCGCGGCGCTGCCCCTGGCGGTGGACCGGGCCGCGCTGCCGCTGGAGGACCGGGCCGACTACGACATGCTGGCGAACCACTTCCAGGCGCGCATCCTGGACCTGGAGACGGTGCGCCCGTGGGAGCGCAACCCCAACCAGTACCTGAGCTTCGCCTCGGGCTCCGTGTTCCAGCTCATCAACCGTGACTTCGCGCCGCTGGAGGAGCGGATGCGCTCGGCGGTGAAGCGCATGGCGGTGGTGCCGGAGGTCTTCGCGGCGGCGCCAGCGAACCTCCAGAACCCGCCGAAGCTGTGGACGGAGATCGCCCTGGAGCAGGTGAAGGGCACGCGCGCGCTCTACGCGCAGACGCTGCCGCAGGCCTTCGAGCCGGTGAAGGACGCCGCGCTCCAGGAGGCCTTCAAGAAGGAGCAGGCGCGCTGCCTGGCCGCCATCGACGGATACATCCGCTACCTGAAGGACGACCTGCTGCCCCGCTCGAACGGGGCCTTCGCCATCGGTGAGGAGACGTACCGCAAGAAGCTCCAGTACGAGGAGGGCGTCACCGACAGCATCGACTCGCTGCTGGCCTGGGGCCGCTCGGAGATGAAGCGCACGCAGGAGCAGTTCCGCGAGGTGGCGGGGCGCATCGCGCCGGGCAAGCCGCCCATGGACGTGTACCGCGAGCTGGGCAAGGAGCACCCGGCCCCGGCGGAGCTGGTGGCCACGACGACGGCGACGCTGGAGGAGATCCGCCAGTTCCTCATCGACCACCGCATCATCACCGTGCCCAGCGAGGTGCGCGCGCGGGTGGCGGAGACGCCCGCGTTCAACCGCGCGCTGTCCTTCGCGAGCATGAGCACGGCGGGCCCGTTCGAGACGAAGGCGACGGAGGCCTACTACTACGTGACGCCGGCGGATCCGACGTGGAGCGCGGAGCAGACCTCGCAGCACATGAGCTTCTACAACCGCTACGCGCTGCCCATCGTCTCCATCCACGAAGCCTACCCGGGCCACTACGTGCAGTTCCTGTGGACCAACCGCGTCCAGTCGAAGGTGCGCCGGCTGTTCGGCTCGGGCTCCTTCGCCGAGGGCTGGGGCCTGTACACCGAGCAGATGATGCTGGACGAGGGCTTCGGCGGCACGGGGCCGCAGGCGGACCGGCTGCGGCTGAACCAGCTGGCGCTCTACCTCCAGCGGCTGGCGCGCTACGTGGCGGGCCTGTCCTTGCACACGCGCGGGATGACGTACGACCAGGCGGTGCGCCTCTTCGAGGAGGAGGCGTACATGACGCGCATCAACGCGGAGCGCGAGGCGCGCCGTGGCACGTCGGATCCGACGTACCTCGTCTATGCGCTGGGCAAGAAGATGCTGATGGAGCTGCGCGAGGAGGCGAAGGTGAAGTGGGGCAAGGACTTCACCCTCCAGCGCTTCCACGACGCGGTGGTCTCCCACGGCTACCCGCCCGTGCCCATCGTCCGCCAGCTGCTGCTCGGCGATGACGCGGCGCCTTCCGCGTCCCGCTAAGCGCCGGGGGCCTCCGGACACGGGGGCTTTCTGGCAGAGTGGGGCTTTCGCTGGGGGGCCCCGCCATGCAGAGCAGTGTCATCACCGAGGTGTTCCTGCCGCTCGCGCTGGGGGTGATCATGCTCGGCCTCGGCCTGAGCCTCACCCTCGCGGACTTCCGCCGCGTGGCCGAGTACCCGCGCGCGGCGCTGGTGGGGCTGGGCTGTCAGACGCTGCTCATGCCGGGGATCTGCTACGCCATCGCGAACGGCTTCGGGCTTCCGCCGCAGCTCGCCGTGGGGCTGATGCTGCTCGCGGCCTCGCCGGGCGGTGCGACGGCGAACCTCTTCAGCCACCTGGCCAAGGGTGATGTCGCGCTGAACGTCAGCCTCACGGCGGTCAACAGCGTGCTGTCGCTGTTCACGCTGCCGCTCATCGTGAACTTCTCCCTGTTGCACTTCATGGGGGAGGAGCGCGCCATCCCGTTGCAGTTCGCGAAGATCGTCCAGGTGTTCGCCATCGTCCTGGTGCCCATCTCGCTGGGGATGTGGGTGCGCGCGAAGCGGCCGGCGCTCGCGGACGGCCTGGACCGCCCGGTGCGCATCACCTCGGCGCTGTTCCTGCTGCTGGTGGTGCTCGCGGCGACGCTCAAGGAGCGCGCGCAGCTGGTGACGTACTTCCAGAGCGTGGGGCTGGCGGCGCTGGCCTTCAACCTGGCCAGCATGGCGGTCGGCTACATGGTGCCAGGGCTGCTGCGCGTCGAGCGCAAGCAGGCGGTGGCGATCGCGATGGAGGTGGGCATCCACAATGGCACGCTCGCCATCGCCATCGCGTCCAGTCCCCGGTTGCTCAACGACACGGTGATGGCCATCCCCGCGGCCATCTACAGCGTCATCATGTTCTTCACCGCGGCTGTCTTTGGAGCCCTCGTCGCCCGGAGACAGGCCGCGGGTTCGGCGGCGGTGAGCCCCCGGCCCTGAGGCATCACTGGCTGGCTGCGGGCTGGAGGAAGAGCAGGTAGTGGTCCGGGAGGCTCGTGTCCTCGGACACGATGGCGTAGCCCGCGGCCTGCGCGGCGGCGACGAGCGGTGGACGCATGGCCCTGAGGTGCGTCACCGCGATGCGGCCCTCGGGGGTGAGCGCGGCGCGCAGTCGGGTCAGGAAGGCCACCCGGTCCGACAAGAAGTGGTCGACCTCGGAGAGCAGGATGAGGTTGTACGTTCCTGCCTCCAGTCCTGGCTCGTCCGGCGCCGCCTTCCGCACCACGACGTTCTTCCGTTCGGAGACCCGCGCGCGAAGCCGCCGGAGGACCTCGTCATCGATGTCGGTCGACACCACCTGTCCCGTCGGTCCGACGGCATCCGAGAGCCGCGGCGTGAAGTACCCGAGCCCCGCCCCGATGTCCGCGACGTGCTGTCCCGGGGTGATGCCCAGCGCGGCGATGACGCGGGCGGGCTGGCGGGAGCGGTCATACGCGGCGTCATCGCCTTCGACGCCCCCGACCCCGTGCAGGGGCGCCGGCTGTTCTGGCGCCGGAGCCTGCACCGGCGCGCGAGCTGCCTCACGGCGCTCCTCCTTGCTGCCCTCGGAGCGACACGCGCCGGTCGCGACCATGACCACGCCCAGGCACCACCACGCCAGCGGACGGGGGACCGCCTGAGTACGCAAGAGAGTCATTCGGATCACCGTGCCTGGGAGGAGGGGCCCCAGCAGACCAGGGAATCGCCGTCAGGTCGACCTCGGGTGGCGTCAGTCGTTGAAGACGGGCGGACGGGTCTCGGTCAGGGAGGGGGCCGGCTTGTCACCGGACATCGCCAGGAGGCCCTTGAGGCAGCGGGCGGCGAGCAGCCAGTTCTTCGGGTTCTTCATGTCGAGCCCGCCGACGAGCTGCTTGAGGATGCTGAGCGTGTCGAAGTAGACGCGCTCGCAGACCAGCGTCTCGGTCTCATCGAAGATGAAGTAGGCCGACATCCGCACCCGGAACCGGCTGCCCGTGGGCGGAATCTGTCCGAGCGGGCCCAGGTGGGTGCCCAGCAACCAGAACTCGACGATGACGGCATCGTCGCTGTGTCGCAGCGCGATGATCTCATGGTTCTGGTCGGGGAACGCGACGCGGGTCGCGCGGTAGTAGTCGCGCACCGCGCTGTTTCCGTCGTGCACCGTCAGGGTGGGGACCAGCTCGTAGTGCGGGTGCGGGAAGGTGGCCAGGACGTCGTCCCAGTCCTGCCTCACCTCGTCGTGGAAGTGGTCCAGCACCAGCTTCTGTCGCGCCTTGCGGATGGGATCTGTGAGCACCGGGGCCTCTTTTCGGGGGAAGCTTCGGGGCAAGAATAGTCCCCGCTGCACGACGTAGCGCCATTCCGAGACCCCATGCGCCCCCGCTCGTTTCCCTTCGCCGCCCTCCTGGTGCTCGCCACACTCAGCGCCGCCGCCCAGCCTCCCACGTCCCCGCTGGGGCCCGTGTCGCCCACCACCGGCCTGGTGCTGCGGGACGACGTGGTGCGCGCCCTCATCCAGGAGAGCTCGGGTGACCGCATCCACGACGGCGTGCAGCGGCTCGCCCTCATGGCCCGCGACACCCAGTTGGGCTACGCCGACGCGGCCGCGTGGACGATGGCCGCCGCGCAGGCCGCGGGGCTGCAGGACGTCCACCTGGAGGCGATGAAGGACGGCCCCCAGTGGCGAGCCACCCGTGGCGAGCTGTGGGTGGCCGGCCCGCACCGGTACCGGGTGACGTCCTACGCGGACCAGCCCATGTCCCTGCCGGCGGGCAACGGCAGCTTTGAAGGCCTGGGCCTGGAGCTGGTCGACGTGGGCCTGGGCACCCGGGATGAGGACTACGCCGGCAAGGACCTGAAGGGCAGGGTGGCCTTCACGCGCGGCCATCCCTCGGCCACCCTGCGCAACGCAGTGGCGAAGCTTGGCGCCGTGGGCGTGGTCTCTTCCTACTCGACGCCCCCCTGGAACGCGCCCCACCGCATGGACGGCGACTTCCCGGATCAGGTGGGCTGGGCCATGGTCCCGCCGGGACTGGTGCCGCAGGGGACACCGACGCCCTTCCTGTTCATGATCTCGGACCGGCAGGCGCGTGAGCTGCGCGCCCAGCTTCAGGCGGGCCCGGTGAAGGTGGACGTGAGCGTCGCCACGGAAGCCTTCACGGGACACCTCAGCATCGTCAGCGGCGTCATCCCTGGCACCCGCGCCGGAGAGGAGGTCGTGCTCACCGCGCACCTGGATCACTACAAGCCCGGGGCCGACGACAACGCCTCGGGGGCGGCCACGCTGCTGGAGCTGGTGCGCACGTACACCACGCTGATCCGCCGGGGCGTGCTGCCTCCTCCGGTGCGCACCCTGCGCGTGCTGTGGCTGCCGGAGTTCGAGGGCACCCGCGACTGGTTCTCCCACCACGGCGCGGATCCGGTGCGGCGCGTGGCCCAGTTCAACTTCGACATGCTCGGCGCCAGCCTGACCCGCGCCCACTCGCGCTTCCAGGTGTCGTACACGCCGGACTGGAATGGCAGCTTCGTGAACGCCGTGTCCGAATCCACGGTGGCCTTCATGAACCGCTTCAACAGCGTGGCCTACCCGCCGCGAAAGGACTTCCGCATCGGCTCGGTCACCGGATCGCAGGACCCGATGGATGTCCACATGGAGCGCTACGGCCGCGGCTCGGATCACCAGCTCTTCAACGACCACGGCATCCCCGGCGTGGCCTTCTCCACCTGGCCCGACGACGGCTATCACACCAGCGGCGACAAGCCGGAGAACGTGGACCCCACCCAGCTGCACCGCGCCGCCTTCGCGGGTCTGGCCTCCGTCACCGTCGCGGCCTGGGCGGAGGGCCCGGCCGCCCTGGAGCTGGCGCGCCTGGTGGCGGTGCACGGCGTGCGGCGCGTGGCGGAGGACGAGTTCAGGGCCCGCCGCGACCTGGCCGCGACGCCCGCCGAGCAGCTGCCCGCCACCGTCCGCCTGGCCCGCGCCGTGGTGCGCGCCGCCTACCAACGGGAGCGCGACGCCGTGCGCTCCTGTCTGCCTTTGGGCGCGCCCGCCAAACCGGTGCAGGCGATGACCCGGGCGCTGGAGAACGCCGAGTCCCAGGCCCTGGGGCGCCTGGAGGCGGAAGGCAAGGCGCGCGGGGTGTCCCTGCGCGAGCCTGCTCCCAGCGAAGCCGAACGCCTGGCGCGGGCGTTCGTTCCGCGTCGCGTGAAGGGCCAGGAGCTTGCTTCGTTCGACGAGCTGGCGCGCCAGGCGGCCGCCGCGTCCCAGCCCCGGGTGGCCGGGGTGCAGGCCGCGATGACCGCCGCGGCCACGGCCCTGCGAGAGAGCGGGGAGAGCGAGCTGCGCTTCTACCAACTGCCCGACGCGCTCGCGAGCTACGCCGACGGTACGCGCTCCGTGGCGGACATCCGCGACGCCGCCTATGCCGAGTACGGCTACGTCTTCCCCGTGGAGGCGCTCCAGGATCTCTTCGAGCTGCTGGTCCAGGGCGGCGTCATGACGCGGATCCGCTGAGGGGCCCGCGACCGGAAGTTCCGCCGATCCCGTCTGAATCCCCGCCCTC
>NZ_RAWA01000372.1 GCF_003611675.1 Corallococcus sp. CA053C | reverse complement strand
CCCCCAGCCGGTCCGTCCGCAGCATCCGCCCCACCACGCCCTCCTCCGTCCAGCCCTCCGGCAGCGCCCGCGAGAGCTGGTCGCGCTCCGTGGCCTCCAGGAGCGCGTGCAGCAGCGCCAGCCCGGACTCCGGGTGGGCGCCCGAGCCGTTGGTCGTCCAGGCCACGGACACCGGGCCCAGCGCCACCGTTCCTGATGGCGGGCAGTACACGCCCTGCGCCGGCACCCAGACGGCGGTGCCCGTGTGCAGCTCCCGCGCCTCGCGCCACGCCAGCCGCACCGCCGGTCCCGCGAGCCGGGGCGCCACCTCCTGCCCTGCCGACCCCAGCGCGTCCACGCCCCACACGGCGACGCCCGTGCCCTCCAGCTCCTCCTGGGAGCCCCAGCGCAGGAGCTCCGGCCGCACCCGCTCCGCGGCCCACAGCTCCGCCGTCTCCAGGAGCGCGCCCCGGGCGGCCTCCTCGAAGGTGAGCCCCTTGCCGTTGCAGACCTGGAGCACGTGGCCACCCGGACGCACCGCGCAGGCCACCTCCACGCCGGTGCGGTCCAGGCCGGTGACGCGCGCCACCCGCGTCACCCCGAGGGCGCGGGCGAGCGAGGCAAGGAAGGAGGGGTCGGTCGTGGCAGGCAACACGATGGGAGACCTTAGCCAGAATCCCGGGAGGTCGGGGCCCCCGGCGCGGCGCGGCGTGGGATGGCGGGGAAAACGTGGTAGGGGAAGGCAGACCCCGCGGGCTGGGGAGGAGCGCGCACCGCATGATTTCTGTCGGAGACCTCGCGCCAGACTTCGTCGCGACCGACTGCCACGGTCAGGGCGTGCGGCTGTCGGGGCTGCGCGGCCGACGCGTGGTGCTCTTCTTCTTCCCCAAGGCCTTCACGGTGGGCTGCACCATCGAGAACCGGGCGTTCCGCGACAACCACGAGCGCATCCGCGAGCTGGGGGCGGAGCTGGTCGGCGTCTCCGTGGACACGCTCACCACCCAGTGCGACTTCGCCGAACAGGAGGGCATCCACTTCGCCCTGCTGGGAGACGACGAGCGGCGGATCAGCCGGGCCTGGGGCGTGCTGTGGCCCGTGCTCAACATCGACCGGCGCGTCACGTTCATCATCGGCGTGGACGGCACCGTCGAACACGTCATCCAGCACGAGGTGCGCGTCTACCGGCACCTGGACGACGTGCTCAAGTACCTCCAGTCCCACCCCGCCCCGGGCAACGACAGCGCCTCCGCCTGAGGGCCCGGTGGGGGCCCTCTTCCGCCGGACTCTGGGCACCCGGCGCCCTTTCCCGGGCGAAATGCGGGGCGGAAATAACCTTTGGACCCGTGGCGGGTTGGAGCCCCTGTGAGCGGACGGGTCCTAGGACTGGTGCGGCCCGGACAGGCCGCGGGGCCCCCCACGGACGAGGCCCTGTGTGGGGCCTTCCTGGCGGGGGACGCGGCGGCGTTCGGCCAGCTCTTCGAGCGGCACCGGGGCCTCGTCTTCGCGCTGATGCGCCGCTACACCACCAGCGCGGAGGACGCGGCGGACCTGACGCAGCAGGCGTTCCTGCGGGCCCTGGAGGCCTCGCGCCGGGTGTTCGCGCGCTTCACGCCGGCCACGCCCGCGCCCTTCCGGTCCTGGCTGGTGCGGGTGGCGCTCAACCTGGCGAAGAACCACGCGCGGCAGGGCTTCCGGTGGCGGCCGGTGCTGGTGGAGGCGGTGGCGGAGGACGTGGCGGCGGACCCGGGCGAGGGCGCGGACGCGTCGCTGGAGCGCACCCAGCGCGGCCACCAGGTCAGGCAGGCCGTGCTCGCCCTGCCCCGCCGCCAGCGCGAGGTGCTGACGCTGCGGGTGGACGGCGGGCTGCCGTTCAAGGACATCGCCCAGACGCTGGGCATCACGGAGAACAACGCGAAGGTGCAGTTCCACCACGCGGTGAAACGCTTGAAGGCCGACGTGGCCGGGGAGACGCAGTGATGGGTGCGTGCGTGGAATACGAGGAGCAGGCGAGCCTCCACGCCGCGGGGGCGCTGGAGGGCGAGGAGGCCACGCGCTTCCTCTCCCACCTGGAGTCCTGCGCGGCCTGCCAGGCGGAGGTGGCCTCCACCCAGGAGCTGCTGGGCCGGGTGGCGCTGCCGCCGCAGACGCCCGGGGAGGTGCGGGCGCAGGAAGGCCTGGGCGCGCGGACCCTGTCGGCGTGGCGCCGTGAGCAGACGCGGAAGTGGATGGGACGCCGGGCGCTGGGCTCGCTCGCCGCCGTCGCGGCGGTGGTGGCGCTGATGCTGGGCCCGTCCGCGCTGGAGCGGTTCCGGGCCCCCCGGACGGTGGTGCCGGACACGGTGCAGTCCGTGGGCGCCCGCGACGACGTGGACGCGGAGACGCTGGCCGCCTTCGAGGCGTGGGCAGGGCTGGAGCCGCTGGACGACGACGGTTCGGCGTATGCCTCCGGCGACAGCGCCACTTCGGACGACGGGCTGCCGTGGGACGGCGAGGACGACGCGATGGACGGGGACTTCGACCTGGGAGAGGCACTGTGAAGACGATGAAGCGAATGACCTGGGCACTGGTGTTCGCGCTGCCGATGGTGGCGCTGGCGCAGCCTCCGGCGCGGGAGCCGGGAGCGCGCGACCCCGACCGCATGGCGAGGGCGGAGCAGCGGCAGCGCCTGCGTCAGGTGCTGGAGCTGGCGGACACGCTGGAGCTGGACAGCGCACAGGCGCTGAAGCTGGATGAGACGCTGCGCCGCTTCGAGGACCGGCGCCGTCCCTTGCGCGAGCAGGTGCGGGACTCGGCGCGCGTGCTCCAGCAGGCCTCGCGGGGCGACAGCGCGGCGCTCGCTCAGGTGGACGCGGCCGCGCAGAAGGTCTTCGACGCGCGGGCGCAGATCGCCGCGCTGGACCGGGAGCTGTATCAGGCGCTCGCCAAGGAGCTGCCCCCGCAGAAGCGCGCGCGGTTGGCCGTCGTCATGGCCCGCTCCGAAGGCATGAAGAGGATGAAGGACCGGGGCGACAAGGGACCGCGAGGCGACTGAGCCGTCCCTCCCGGGAGTCGGGGGCGGACCGGCGGGCACGGGTGGACATCCCTCCGGGACGTCCCCAACGTCATGGAGCCGACCGTGTCCCCCCCAGGAGTCCCCCATGCATCTGCTGTCCCGTGTCGTTCCCGTGCTGGTGGGCCTCGGGCTCGCGTCGTGCGCGGGCATGGATGTTGGCACCAGCTACGACCCCGCCGCCGTGGAGCGGATCGACAACTTCCGCACCTATGCGTGGCTGTCGCAGCCGCAGAAGAGCCAGGACACACGCGTCAACAACGACATCACCGACGCCCAGGTGAAGGAGGCGGTGGACCAGAACCTCCAGTCGCGCGGCTACCGGAAGGTGGACCCGGGCGCGAACCCGGACTTCCTCATCGGGTGGCAGGGCGCCATCGAGACGCGGCTCTCCGCGGACGCGGTGAACAGCTACTACGGCTACCCGTGGGATCCGTTCTGGGGCTCGTTCTACGGGCCCTACGGAGGCGGTGGCGGGACCTACCTGCGCGAGTATGACGTGGGCACGCTCATCCTCGACGTGGTGGACGCGAGGGCGAAGGCGCTCGTCTGGCGCGGCACCGCGCAGCGCAACCTGGGCGACAGCCCCAGCATCCAGAGCGGCCAGAAGAAGCTCGACGAGGGCGTGGCGAAGATGCTGGAGAGCTTCCCGCCCAAGCCGGAGAAGCCAGGCTAGGCGCCAGGCGCGCCCTGTCAGCGGGCCCGGGTGCATCGCCGCGGGCCCGCCAGGAAACCTCGCGTCACTTCTCCGCGAGCGCCTTGTCGAGCGCGGCCTTCAGCTCCGGGCTGTCAGGCGTGACGCTGCTGGGGAAGGCGGCCTTCACCTGGCCGTCCTTGCCCACGACGTACTTGTGGAAGTTCCACTTGGGCTCGCCGTGGTCCTTCGCGAGGAACGCGTAGACGGGGGACTGCCCCTCGCCCTTCTTCGTCTTCACCTTCTCGAACATGGGGAAGGTGACCTTGAAGCGCAGCTCGCAGAACTTCGCGATCTCCTGCGACGTGCCCGGCTCCTGCCCGCCGAAGTCATTGGACGGGAAGCCCAGGACGACGACGCCCTTGTCCTTGTAGCCCTCGTACAGCGCCTCCAGGCCCTTGTACTGCGGCGTGTAGCCACACTCCGACGCGGTGTTCACGACGAGCGCGACCTTGCCCTGGAAGTCCGACAGCTTCTCGGGCTTGCCGTCGAGCCGGTTGGCGGAGAGCTGGTGGAAGGACATGGTCTTCTTCTCAATCTTCTTGTCCTCGGCGGAAGCAACCGAGGAGAGGGAGAGCACCGTCGCGACGGTGAACAGCAGTGGGGTTCGCATGCGACGCGGAGGATGCCGCAAGGGGCGCAAGGTTTCACCGTCCCCGCGAAGCGACGCGGGCCTTGGGTTCTTCAGCGGAAAATACCGTCTTGAGCACCCGGCCCGTGGGCGTCTTGAGCTTCGCCACCTCGCGGGGCGTGCCCTCGCCCACGATGCGGCCTCCGCCCTCCCCGCCCTCCGGCCCCAGCTCCACGACGTGGTCGCCCGCGGCGATGACCGACGGGTGGTGCTCGATGACGACCAGCGTGTCGCCCCGGTCCACCAGCCGGCCCAGGAAGGTGATGAGCTTCTCCACGTCGCCCATGTGCAGGCCCGTGGTGGGCTCATCCAGCACGTACAGCGTGGGCTCATGCCGCGAGGTCGCCGTCAGCTCCGCGGCCAGCTTGAGCCGCTGCGCCTCGCCGCCGGACAGCGTGTTGGAGCCCTGGCCCAGCTGCAGGTAGCCCACGCCCAGGTCCGCCAGGCACACCAGCGGCGCGGCCACCTTGGGGATGGAGCGGAAGACATCCTTGGCCTCGTCCGCGGACAGGCGCAGCACGTCGCCCACGGTGAGGCCGTGGTAGCGCACCTCCAGCGTGGCGGCGTCGAAGCGCGCCCCGTTGCAGGCCTCGCACGGCGTGACGACGTCCGGCAGGAAGGACATCTCGTGGGAGATGGCGCCCTGCCCTTCGCACACCTTGCAGCGCCCGCCGCTCGCGGTGTTGAAGGAGAAGCGCGCGGGCCCGAAGCCGCGGATCTTCGCCTCGGGCGTGGCCGCGAACACGCGGCGCAGCTCGTCCCAGATGCCCAGGAACGTGGCCGGCACCGAGCGCGGCGTGCGGCCGATGGGGGATTGATCCACCGACAGCACGCGCTTGATGGACTCCACGCCCTTGAGCGAGTCGAACGCCCCGGCCTTGGACGTGACGAGCCCCAGCCGGTCGCGCAGCGCCGGGTACAGCACCTGGCGGATGAGCGTGCTCTTGCCGGAGCCCGACACGCCGGAGACGACGTTGAGCCGCCCCACCGGCAGCCGCAGGTCCACGCGCTGGAGGTTGTTCGCGCGCGCGCCCTTCAGCTCCACCCACGCCTGGGGCTCGCCGCGCCCCGACGGAGGCCGCACCTGCGCGGCGCGCAGGGCCAGCGCGGTGGGCGAGTCCGACTCCAGCACCACGTCCGGCGTGCCCTCCGCCAGGATGTGGCCACCGCCCCGGCCGCCCGTGGGCCCCAGGTCGAGCAGGTGATCCGCGGCGCGGATGGTGTCCGAGTCATGCTCCACCACCAGCACCGTGGAGCCCGTGTCCACGAGCGCGCGCAGGTTGTCGAGCAGCCGGTGCGTGTCGCGCGGGTGCAGCCCGATGGTGGGCTCGTCCAGCACGTACAGCGCGCCGGTGAGGCCCGCGCCCAGCTGCGCGGACAGCCGCAGTCGCTGCATCTCGCCGCCGGACAGCGTGCCCGCGTTGCGGTCCAGGGACAGGTAGCCCAGGCCCACGCGCTCCAGGAACTCCAGCCGCCGCAGCATCTCCTGCCGCGCCGTCTCTCCCAGCAGCGCCCGGTCGCCCTTGAGCTTCCAGGTGCGCACGCGCGCGAGCGTGGACGTCACCGACGCCTGCACCACCTCGTGGTAGCGCGCGCCCTCCAGCCGCACCGCGCGCGGCACCGGAGACAGCCGGCTGCCACCGCACGTCCGGCACGGGGCCGTCTCGCCCTCGGCCATCGCCGTGGCGCCGCCCTGCACGCCAGTGCCCTCGCACGACTCGCAGCGGCCCTGTTTCGTGTTGAAGGAGAACCAGCGCGGGTCCAGCTCCGGCACGGCGGTGCCGCACTTCGGACAGGTGCGCTCGCTGGACAGCAGCGTCTCCGCCCTGCCCGCGCGGACCTTCAGCGCGCCCTTGCCCCAGTTGAGCGACGACTCGAACACCTCGCGCGGCAGCTTCGCGAGCTTGCCCTCGTACATCACGAGGTCGATGTCGTGCTCCTTCGTCTTCGTCAGGCGCGGCGGGTTGTCCGTGGAGACAAGCTCCCCGTCCACGATGGCCTGCGTGATGCCCGCGCGGGCCGCCCCCGTGAAGACGTCCAGGTACGTGCCCTTGCGAGCGCGCACCGCGGGCGCCAGCACCTGCCCGTCGCCCTTGGTCGCCGTCACCTGCGCGAAGAGCGCCGCGGGCGTGGTGGCCCCGATGGGCGTGTCGTCGTGCGGGCAGTGCGGCTCGCCAATCTTCGCGTACATCAGCCGCAGGTAGTGGGCCACCTCGGTGACGGTGGCCACGGTGCTGGTGGCACCCGCGCGGGACGTGCGCTGCTCCAGCGCCACGGTGGGAGGGATGCTGCTGATCCGCTCCACGTCCGGTCGCGGCAGCGTGGGGAGGAACTGCCGCGCGTAGGGCGTCAGCGTCTCCAGGAAGCGGCGCTGGCCTTCCGCGAAGACGACGTCGAACACGAGCGAGCTCTTGCCGGAGCCGCTGGGCCCCGTCACCACCGTCATCTTCCCCAGCGGGATGCGGCACGACACGTCCTGAAGGTTGTGCTCGCGCGCGTGCTCCACCTCGATGGCGGGCGCGGCCTCCCTGCCCGGCTTGCGCAGCTTCACCGTGCGGGCCAGCGGCTTGCCGTCGCCCCGGAGCGCGGCGGCGGTGGCGCTGTCCTTCACCTTCGCGACGTCCGCGGGCGTGCCCTCCGCCACCAGCCGGCCACCGTCCCGGCCCCCCTTGGGCCCCAGGTCGATGATCCAATCCGAGCCCTTCATCACCGACACGTCGTGGTCCACCACCAGCACGCTCGCGCCCCGGTCCACCAGCGCGTGGAGCGACGCCATCACGTGGCGCACGTCCTCCGCGTGGAGGCCGGCGCTCGGTTCGTCGATGAGGAACAGCGTGCCCTTCGCGTCGCTCGCCAGCGCGCGCGCCAGCTTCAGCCGCTGCGCCTCGCCGCCGGACAGCGTGGACAACGGCTGGCCCAGGGGCAGGTAGCCCAGGCCCAGCCGCTGCGCCGGGCCCAGGGTGCGCTTGAGCGCCGCGTCGTCGCCGAAGTGCTGGAGGACCTCATCCAGCGTCATCTCCAGCACCTGCGCCACGCTGAAGCCGTGGTGCCGGACGGCGAGAACCTCCTCCTTGAAGCGCCGGCCCCGGCACACCGCGCACAACAGGGCCACGTCCGCGAGGAACTGCATCTCCACCGTCTCGTAGCCCTCGCCCGCGCAGGCCTCGCAGCGGCCCTTGTCCACGTTGAAGGAGAAGTGCGCGGACGTCAGGCCCCGCACCTCCGCGTCGGGCTCCGACGCGAAGCGCTCGCGCAGCCGGTCCCATGCCTTGGTGTACGTGGCCGCGTTGCCTCGCGACGTGCGGCCCAGCGGGGACTGATCCACGAAGGTGATGTCCTCCACCTGCGCGCCGCCCTCCACCGCCTCCACGTCACCGGGGGCCTCCACGTCCTTGACGCCCAGGCCCCGGGCCAGGTGCCGGTAGAGCACCTCGTCCATCAGTGTGCTCTTGCCGGAGCCGCTGGGGCCGGTGATGGCGCACAGCACGCCCAGCGGCACGCGCACCGACACGCCCTTCAGGTTGTGCTCGCGCGCGTTGCGGATGACCAGCTCCCCCGTGCGGGTGCGCGGCGTGCGGGGCGCCTCCCTGCCGCCCGACAGCATCCGGCCGGTGGGCAGGTCCTGACGCTTCGCCAGGGCCTCCGGGGTGCCGTCGAAGCAGAGCGTCCCGCCCTGACGCCCGGCGCCCGGGCCCAGCTCCAGCACGCGGTGCGCGGAGCGGATGACCAGCGGATCATGCTCGATGACCAGCGCGATGTTGCCCCGGTCCGCCAGCTCCGCGATGGCCTCCGTGAGCGGCGGCACGTCCCCCGGGTGCAGGCCCACGGTGGGCTCGTCCAGCACGAAGAGCGCGCCCGTGAGCGACGTGCCCAGCGCCGCGGTGAGCGACACGCGCTGCGCCTCGCCGCCGGACAGCGTGCGCGCGGGCCGGTCCAACGTGAGGTAGCCCAGGCCCACCCGCTGCAGGTAGCGCAGGCGCCCGGCCAGCTCGCGCCGCGCCAGGTCCCCCTGCCCCGTGAGCGTCTTCAGCGCGTCCAGGCGCGTCAGGCCCTCCGTCAGCTCCAACCCGTGCCAGCCCGGCAGGTCCAACCCGCCCACGCGCCACGCGCGGGCCTGCTCGTTGAGCCGCGCGCCGTGGCAGTCCGCGCAGAGCGTGTACGCGCGGTAGCGCGCCAGCAGCACGCGCACGTGCATCTTGTACGTGCGCCCCTCCATCCACTTGAACCACGCGCGCACGCCCGGGTACGCGCGGCCCTCGTCGTAGCCGCCGGAGCCCTCGAGCACCGACTCGCGCTGCGCGGCGGTGAGCTGCTCCCACGGCTTGTCGAGCGGGATGCCCTTCTGGCGGCACCAGCGCTGGAGCATGTCCCGCTCCCAGGTGGTGGACTGGCCGGACCACGGCCGGATGGCGCCCTGGGCCAGGCTCAGCGCCGGGTTGGGGATCACCTTCCCCCAGTCGATGCCGATGGTGCGCCCGAAGCCCCGGCACGGCGCGCATGCGCCCACCGGGCTCTGGTAGCTGAACAGGCCCGGCCGCGCGGGCTCGAACTCCTTCGCGCACTTCGGACACACAAGCCCCCGGCGCAGCCGCTTCGGCGCGGACTCCGGCAGGAACAGGAGCGCGTCACCGTCCGCGCGCGCCCACGCATCCTCCAGCGCCTGCGTCACGCGCGACAGGTTCGCGTCCGACAGCTTCAGCCGGTCCACCACCACCTGCGCCACGCCCCCGGAGTCCGTGGCCTCGCCCGGCTTGAGCGTCTCCAGCTCCTTCACCTCGCCCTGCACCATCAGCCGGTGGTAGCCGTCCTTCAGCAGCCGGGCCCGCGTGTCGAGGAACGCGGACGTGTCCGGGATGCGCACGGGGAAGGTGAAGACGGCGGGCGCGTCCGGGTGCTCGCGCAGGGCGGCCTGGGCGGCCACGCGCGCGTCGGTGCGGACCGCCTCCACGCCGCAGTCCGGGCACACCGGCATCGCTTCGCGGGTGAAGAGCGCGGACAGGTACGGCTCCACGTCCGCCAGCGTCGCCACCGTGGAGCGCGAGCTCTTCACCGGCGCGCGCCGGTCCACCGCCACGCCCGCCGCCACCGGCTCCAGCGCCACCATGGGCGGCCGCTCCAGCCGCTCCAGGAACTGCCGGGCATAGGGGCTGAAGCTCTCCACGAAGCGCCGCTGACCCTCCGCGTAGAGCGTGTCCAGCGCGAGGCTCGACTTGCCACCCCCGGACACGCCGGTGATGCAGACGAACTCTCCTTCCGCCAGGTCGACGGACAAATCCTTCAGGTTGTGGGTTCGGGCGCCGACGAGGTGGGTCTTGTGCATGCCGGCCGGAGGTTTAACGACCTGACACTCCCACGCCAATCACAACATGGCGGCCAACATCGCCATGTTGTGATTGGCGTGGGAGTGTC
>NZ_RAWA01000371.1 GCF_003611675.1 Corallococcus sp. CA053C | reverse complement strand
GCGGCGGGCGGAGTGGGCTTCGGGTTCGGGGGCATGACGACTCCTGCGGAAGGGTGAGGTGGTGCGTCCTGGAGGAAGAGAAGGGGCGACGGGGGGCGGGCTACTTGCCGCCCTTGGTGACGAGGCTCCGGAAGTACTTCGTCACCGCGTCCTCGCCCTCGGCGGGCGGCTCCTCGGTGGGCTCGCCGTCCGCGCCCTTCGCCGCCTCGTCCGGGGGCGCGAGCTTCGTCACCATCGCCACCAGCTCGGTGACCATCGCCTTCACCTCGGCGATGTCCTTGCCCATCTGCTCGAACGCCTGCTGCACCTCTTCGGGAGTCGCCATGCTCTTCAACCTCTGCGCGGAGCGCTTTGCGGGAATGCCGGTGATGGACACTTCCAGCAGCTCTGCCTCCTGCACGTCCTCTCCGCCCCGGGAGTTGGGGCGGGCGGACAGCGTGAGGTAGCCGATGGAGCACGCGCGGAGGGTGCCGGCCTGCACCTTCTCCGCGCACAACTGGGACAGCTCGCCGACGCCGTCGAAGACGGGGGACATGAGCGGCTCGCCGCCCTCGAACCAGATGCGCGCGCGGCCGACGGGCAGACGGCTCGCGGCCGTCACGTCCTGGTGGCTGTGGTCCCAGAAGAGGGGCACGTCCACCTCGCCCACCGGCAGGCGCAGCGCGCCCGCCGCCATCCGGTCCCCGTCGCGGTCGTACTCCTCCGGTGGATCCACGAGCCGGAAGACGGCGGGGGTGTTGGCCTGCGCGGGGGCCGTGGGCTCGAAGAGCTTCAGCTTGAGGGCGCGCGTGCTGCGTTTGGTGCGCGGGCGTCTGTCCATGCCCCAAGAGAAGGGGCGACGCCTGCCGCTACACGCGCCCCTCTTCACCGCTGCGGTCGCGCGGTGGCGCGGGCGTGGCGTTCGCCGCCGCGCTCGCCACGTTGTTGCCACCGCCAGCACCTGGCAGGGGCAGGGCGCGCTTCCCCGCGAGGGCCGGGTCCGGCTCGTAGCCCGCGAGCTCGCGCATCTCGTTGAAGGTGAAGGCCTCCGTCGGCGGCGTCGTCATGAGACGGAACGTGCGCTCGAACTCCTGGGGGCGCGGGTCGTCGTAGTCGAGGATGGCGTCCCGGTCGACGAGGGGCACCAGGCAGTGCTGGTACCAGGAGCGCCAGAACTCCATGCGAGGCAGGACGGCGAAGTCGGCCAGCGTGTACTTGGCGCTCTCCGCGGTGGAGCGGTTGCTGGCGGAGAGGTCGCCCACCAACTCTGGGGGCACGTTGTAGTTCTGCCGGATGAAGTCGTGGATGCCCTTCTTCAGCTCCTCCGTTTGCAGCTCGCGGAAGTTCACCTGCACCTGGGCGAGGCTGACGCCCGCGGGCGCGAACCACACCTTGCCCGCGCTGCCCGGGCCGGCGAAGGCCTCCTTGTACTTCTTCTCCAGGTCCTCGACGACGTCCTCCATGTCGGCGCCCTGCGTCTTCGAGTCCACGCCGACGATGGCGGCCGGCACCCCGCCGCGCTCGAAGGTGGCCTTCGTCGCGCGGGAGATGGCCTCCGCCGTGTCCAGCTCATCCCCCAGCGCCATGCCGGCGCCGGAGCCCCGGTCCTCGGGGTTCTCCGGGTCGAGGTGCTTGAACCAGAGGACGTCCGCCTCAGGCACCGCGCCGCTGAAGAGGTTGTAGCTGATGAAGAAGTAGGGGCTGCCCGGCGCGGGCGTCATGAGGACGCGGTGCGGAGGCACTACCTCCCAACCCACCACGCGGCCGGTGTCGTCGCGGCGCAGCCAGAGGAAGGCCTCGCCCACCAGGTCCACGTGCACCTGGCCGAGCTTCCGGAAGGCGCGTCCGGGGTAGCGCGGGTGCGGCGCTTCCAGCAGGCGCAGTAGCTCATGGTCCGGCAACTCCACCAGCTCGCCCGATTCGGTGGCCTCCTTCAGCGCCTTGGTGCGCAGCGCCGGGTTGGCGGACTTCAGTCGGTGGTCGAGCGCGCCGAGGACGCCGGGCCGGGCGCGCTTGTAGACGCGCCACCGGGGCGTGGCCACCGCCTCCGCCACGGTGTCCACGACGGTGCGCAGCCAGCCGTTCTCCTTGTACGCACGCAGCACCTCCCGGCTGCCCCGGCGCGGGCTGAAGCTGACGACGGGGAGGGCGTGGACGAGCGGACCCCGAGGGGCGGGTAGCATGCCCAGGGCCTTGAGAGCGCGGCGAAGGAGGTAGGCCATGCTCTGATAGAAGGGGCGACGTGACAGGCATCGGTGCTGGGATGAGACGCTCAGGGAGGGAACGTCGTCGCCCTGGTGGGTGCCCACACCTCGACTTCTTCAATCACTTTCTCTGCAAAACCTACAGCTATGCGACCGTCAGCTGGAGATAGCAGCGTCTGACTGCGTGACTTGCCGGGGTGGACGTAGTTTCTAAAGTCCCTGAGCTGCTGGCCGATATCGCGCGTCCTGTTTGTCAACGCCCTCATTCCATCTGGACCCAAGGCGAGAATGAGAAACGCAAGGGGCCAGTCTTTTAGTGCTGAGTCCTTTCTTGCGGAGTAGGTCTGACGCTGAGCGGGTGGCAGGCTGTTGAGATGATCCCGAAGCCTATCGGCATCGACGTCCGAAATGCCCTCGAGAACGTCGAGCGCAATGGCTTCGACAACGCTCCCGGCGGATATGGCCGCCGTCTTTGCATCCTCGCGCTGAGCTGCGCTGATCGCTCGATTCCAGTCGTCCTCTGCAATTCGCCGAAGCTCCGGATTCTTGATGAATGTGAGTGGTCGCTGTGCGTGCCTTCCTGAAGGTTTCCAGTATTTGCTGGCAAGATTGGCAACTTTCTCCAATGACTTGGAAGCCGCCCCCCGCATTTCAGCGGTCAAGTCCGACCGAAGCTTTTCTGTGGATGATATCCAGTCGACAGCGCCTCCTGGGTCAGTTATCGCGAGGTGCGGTTCGATGCCCGAGATTAACTTGTCAAGTATTGAGACGGCTCTGGCTCCTGAAATCCGCAAGGCGATGGATTCATGATTGAAGAGTTTGTCTAGCGCTTTGAAATCGTCGGCGGTGACGAGCATTTGATGTCCATGTCAGCGAGTGGTTGAGAGCCACTCTATCGCTAGCCTCGCTCGCCGGCCTCTTCAAGAACTGCGTCCTCCGTTCCGCGCTGCCGCCCGGCAGCCCCGGCATTGCGGCGCTTCGGGATGACGTACAGGTAGATGGGCCACGCGAAGGCGTCCGCCCGGTCGTCTCGCGCGTGGCCGCCCTCCTGGCCGGTGAACTTCGCCAGCTGCGCCTCCAGCTTGTCCAGCTTGCCCACCATGTGGACGAGGCCCGCCTTCGCGTAGGAGGAGACGGGGGCGGCGCGCTCCGCCTTCGACTGCATGGCGCGCTCGGTGAGCACCTTCACCTTCTCCACGGTACGGATGGTGCTCTTCACCATGGATCCGCCCGTGTTGCTCTCCGCGAACACCCAGGCGTTCGGCTTCCCGTTGCCGCGCTTCTTCGCCAGGGGCGCCCAGGCGTTGAGGCACTTGATGGCCTCCCGCGCCCAGACCTCCGGCTCCGGCGTGCGCAGCGAGGCGTCCTGCAGCACGTAGACGTGGTCCAGTCCGTCCGTCTCCAGGCGCACGCCCACCACGACGATGCCGTGCATGTCGGCGCCCTTCTTCTCCCCGGTGGCGGGGTCGACGCTCACGATGATGGCGTCGTATTCCTTCGGCGCCTTCTTCGGGTGGATGCGCGAGGCGTTCCAGTCGACGCCCCGGTAGAGCGCCGGGTCGAGGTCGAAGGACAGCTCGCCCATGAACTCGCGCCGGCCTTCGGGCGTGCCCATCATCCGGCGCACGTAGCGCTCGTAGGGCGGGTCCAGGTTGGAGAGGTTCTCCAGCGTGGAGCTGCGCGCCAGCACCAGCCCCTCCCGCTCGCTCAGCATTTCGCGGAAGAGCGTCGTCGGCGCGGGCGTGGTGGTGATGACCATCCGCGCGGGCAGCCCCAGCTTGCGCATCCGCGAGCTCGCGAGGCGGTTGACGTTGCGGCACTCCTTGTAGACGGCGATGGCGTCCCCCCGCCACGCCACCGGCTCGTCCGCCCAGATGAACGTGTACTGGTGCCCGCGGAACTTGTCCGCGTTCTTCGCCGGCAGCCACGTGGCCTGCGCGCCGTTGGGCCACACGAGCCGGCGCCGCGACTTCTCCACCTTCGGGAAGAACCAGGGCGGGGAGATGGTGAGGATGCCGCTCGTCCCCTCCAGCTGGTTCTTCACGATCTCCGAGTAGGTGGGGCCGACGATGAGGATGCGCGCCTCGGGGTCCGCGCGAGCCTCGTCGATGACAGCGGCGGCGCCCGCGTACGTCTTCCCGGTGCCTCGCCCGCCCATGAAGAACCAGGTGCGGTAGTGCGCGGGCGGCCGCTGCACGGGGCGCAGCCAGTACTTGTGCTCGTGGTAGAGGAGCACCAGGTCCTGAGGCGTGAGCGCCAGCGCCTCGCAGTGGCCGGCGGTGACGCCCTTCGCCTCGTAGGTGGCGAGGGCCGCTTGCTGGATGAGGGAGTGGTGGCCGTGGGTGTCCGCCGTGATGACGGGGATACCCTCCAGCAGCGACTCCCCGGCCTTCGCCACGCCCGCGTCAGTCCCCACCGGCGTCCTCCGGGGCGGACTCCGTCGGCGCGTCCTTCGGCGCCTGGGCCTTCAGGTGCTGCGCGATGAAGGTGGCCAGCTTGTCGTCGAGCTTCGCGCGCGCTTCGTCCGGGGTGATGACCTCGAAGAGGGGCCCGTGCCCGTTGCCGGCGGGCGCGGCGGCCTCGCGCGGGACGGTGAAGTCCTTGGGCGCGAGCACGCCCAGAAACCAGCGCGCCCCGCGGCCGTCCATCGTCTTGTCACGGATGGCCTCGTTCACGTCCTTCACGAGGCCCTTCTGGAACTCGGCCTGCGCGCGCTCCACCTCCACGACGAACTCGGTGTAGCGGCTGCGCTTGCCCGCCTCGATGGCCTCGCGCCCACGGCGCAGCCAGTTCTGGAGGCGGGCCTCGGTGGTGCCGGCGAGAGCCGCGGCCATGCGCTTCGTGGAGCCCTGGCGCAGCTCCGCCACGATGGCCGTCTGGAGCTTGTAGGTGAGGGTGCTGGCGGGCCCGGAGTACTTCGGCGCGCGCTTCCCCCCGGCCGGCTTGCCGGGAGGGCGCTTCGGGTCATAGCCGCGCGGAGGGGACACCCCCTCCAGAAGGGCCGGCTACTCGTGACAGGCGATGATGCGCGCCTGCGCCACGAGCTTCGCGAGGCCGGCGGCCACCGTGTCGATGGGCGCAAGGTCCGTCAGCGCTCCCTGCCTGTCCGCACCGCGAAGCTCCTGGAGCGCGCCAGTCGCCGCGGTGATGAGCGCCGCGAGGTCGGCGGGTGTGACGAGCCCCTGTTCCACCTTGCCGAGCGCGGCCGACGCCTTCTCCGCCTCCTCGGTTACGGCGCGGACACCTGCCAGGGCCTGAGCGGTGTCGCTGCTGAGCGTGACGTGGTACCGGCCCACTTCGCGGGAGCAGGTGGCCGTGTTGGGCTGCTCGGAGGCGTCCTGCGCGTTCGGGTTGGTCATGCCCGGCCAGAAGGGGCGCCGCTGGGCCGCCACCGCACGCAGCGGGCGGGACGCCCACGCCCACGAGCGAAGTGACAGGACGCGCCTACGGGCCGCCAGGAACGCGCAGGGCCCCAAAAAACGGGGGGTCGTCTGTCAGTTCCCCTCGGAAAAACCGCGAAGAATCCGTCGCGCAGGATTGCAGCGCGCCGAGCAATCCCGAATTTCGGCCGGTTTGGGGGTCCCCCACCCCCGGGGGCATGTAGGACACGCCCTCTTTCCGCTACGGGCGGAATGCGCACCGCGTCGCACACGCTCACTGGCACGCGCGTTGCCCTCGCGCCGTCCGGCAAGCATCCGCCCTACACGTTCACGTCTGCCCGCCACTCCGAGCGAGCGCACACCGCTTCTCGAACACGGGAGCGCAGGGTGTCCCCGGGCAGGACCTCCAGGAGCCGCGCCACGAGCCGCGCCTTGCTGGCGGAGCGCAGGCCTCGCACCGCGCCCGCCTCCTCCACCAGTGCCAACAGCTCCGCTCGCCACAGCAGCGTGAGCGTGACGGCAGGGCTCACGGTGGGGTTGTCCTTCGCCGGCCGCACCTCCTCCAGCGTGACGCCGCCTGGGCCGGAGCGCGCGAGCAGCATCCCCACCAGCTCGGCACCAGGTCCTGCCCGCGCTCCAGGTGGCGTGCACCCGCGACGAGGGTGCACCGGTCGAGGACGGCGCTGTAGCAGTGGCCTGGGCCGGCAGGCGGCGCCGGGTGTCCGCGTCCGCCTTCACCTCGTACCCGTGGATCCGCGCCGGGCTTAGCGCGGCCAAGTCCACGCGCACCAGCCCGTACTCGAGCCCCAGTTCCGGCAGCACCCGCGCCTCCGGGTACGTGGCCTGGACGAGGCAGAGCAGCGGCGGGCGGACGTCGGCATCGTGCATCCCCTGGGAAAGGGGTGCCCGCTGGCCCAACCGTCGAACTGCGCGTTTTCGATGTTTGACGTCGGGCCTGTGCACACACGCCACCTGCCGCACGGGGCGCGGCGCGACCGCAGAACCAAGGCAGGAATCCTTGCTTCGGACAGGGTCGGAACGGATCCGACCCTTCGCACACCGGACTTCAGAGCAAGCCTCTGGTCAGGGGTTTTTAGTACATGCAGTCCCAAAGGGGGGCCGTCCCCCCATCGCAGTAGCACCAGGCGTGACCACCAGTAATCGGGCGCGTGCACTGACGTGGGTTCTGTCCAGCAGGTGGGCAGTCGGTACCATCCAACTCGTCGCATTCGAGCAACACCGAGGAGGTGACGTCGGGCGCCGCGTCGGCGTCTGCGTGAGGTGCTGCCTGGTTTGCCATGCCATCCACGGGCGCGGACTCCACCGCGCCACCGCAGCCAACGAGAAGCCCAACCACAACCACTGCAAGAAGTCCTCGCATGCGTCCTCCTGGGTGTGAGGCCTTATGAGGCGAGCACCGCCCCCGGATAGGCAAGAGCCCTTCGTTTCCGCGAGCTTGACGGTGGGGACCGGCGGGGCCACTTCCGCCGGTTAGGCCGACGGTAATCGCGGGGGGCCCATTCGATGTGACCCGTCCGCGCGAGGCAGGGCGTCCAGTGTGGGAATTCTCACAGTGCGTGGAGAGTCTCATCGGATGGGACCCTTCCACCCGCACGTGTCCTGCCCGCCGTCCACCTGCCCCGGGATGCGCGAGCGATGCGCCCGGCATGTGGACCGCACCGCGACGCACTCCGAGCGCATGGCCGCGCTGTGCGTCGCCTGCCAGGGTGAGGTGACGCGGCTCGCCGCCCCTTCTGTCCGGGCATGACCACCGACTCGACGACGACCGCGCGGCGCTTCCCGCTGATCGTGGACGCCCGCGACATCAGTGCCGGGCTGCCCCGGTCCATCCCGTGGTCCCTCGCGGAGCGGGCCTACATCGACTACTCCCGGCGCTACGGCACGGACCAGACGCTGGAGCGGCTCGCCGAGCGCGGCGGCTTCGGGCCCACGGAACTGGACGTGCACGTGCCTGGGTGGCGCAAGGAACTGGGGCTGTGACGTCCTGCACCTGCCCCCGAGCGCGCGAGGACCTGCCGTGCCCGGTGCCAGGGTGCCTGGCCGGCGTGGAACTCCCGCGCGGCTACCACCAGGACGTGAGCGGCATGCGCTGGCGCCGCGACGTCGTCCCGGGGCCGCCGGGCGAGGTGTCCCAGTGGGCCTGGGTGCCGTGGGCGCCAGCCGCACCCCGTGGTCCACGCGCGCTCGGCTGAGAGGGTGACTTCACAGATTTCGAAATCCGTTAAGTCGTGCTCCGGGTGAGGGGCGCCCCTTCTGTCCCGGCATGCCCCCCGTCAGCACCGAGTCCGCCGTCCTCATCCTGGCCGTGAGCCAGCTCCTCGTCCCCCTCCTCAACGGCCTGCTGTCGCGCCGGCAGCAGCGGCAGGAGGCCGCCGTAGACCAGGTGCCCCTGCTGGTGCAGTCGCTGACCGCGGTGGCCCAGGACGTGCGCGACATCAAGGCGGAGCTGCGCGTGGTGGGCGAGCACGGCACGAAGCTCCAGACGCAGGACCTGCGCCTGCGGGCCTTGGAGGACTGGATGGGCGCCGCGCGGCCGCAGCTGCACCAAGTGGTGAACCACGTCACGCTGCTGATGGGGGAGCGCACCTCGCGGCAGCTCCAGCACGCCGCGAACGTGGTGGCCAAGGACTTGGGCCCTGGCCACCCGTAGGCTGCATCCCTCACGGAGGTTGATGTGAAGGGGATGCTCCATTGGGCCGTGCAGGATACGCGGGCCACGTTCTATTGACTGCATACATACCCCTGTTGAGGGGCAGGGGCGTTGTCAATTGATGCGATTGCTTCAGGGCTGGTTGCGTCCAAATGCACATGCGTCGGGCCTTGGTTTCGATGATTTGCGACTACTATACCGGTGTTCCGTCAAGCATTCGTTCAAGTCGGGTTTTGCACTTTTGAAAAGATGCTCGGCCCTCCTCTTTTGCTGCCTGAATATGCTTGGCGATGGCGAAAGCTCCCGCCGCAATAGAGGTTGCGGTTAGTATGAGTAGGCAAAATAGAGCTGGCTTGCTTGCCTTTAGTGGGTCGTCAGGCAATGCGATGTATACGCCGATGGCTCCTGTTAGTGACGAGGAGAGAATGCCAATTATGAGGTCTCGTTGCGATCGGTGATGGCCAGCTCCACTGCCCTCCAGGAGAATGTCTAGATCTTGGCGCGTAATTGAACATGCTTTAATGGATTCGGGGGTTGCCGGCAGAATTGCTTGGGATCCAATGTGGAATGTGCGTTCCCTGAACTCGATTGTCATTTCGTGACCCCGAGTATCTTCAGGTTGTGCATGCTTATCCAGCCGCATTCCAGGCATGTCAGGCTTAGAACGGGAACATTCATGGTGGTCGCCGCCGGGAAAAAGGTCTCGGTTGCGCTGGTGGCTACGATCTTCATGGCGAAGATGTTCCAGTTGTTTTTACCGCATGACTTGCATTCGGTTGATACGCCTTTCTTGGTGAGTTCCGCGATCGCCAGTCGGGCGAGTTCGGTGTCTTGCTTGGAGAAATCTTCTGTTGTTATTTTTGTGTCGCGGGGGTGATCACGTCTAGTCATGGGTGCTCTTTTGTTGGTGATTGCTGAATTGCATATGGGTGAGTGTCTCGCAGAACCGGCTGAGTGACCAAGTCTAGGGACCCTATTCCTTAGTTTACTGGAGCGCCCCTTCTCCGGTGAACACCCGCAGTCGCCGGAGACCCGCCGTGCCCATCACCTCGCAGTGCGCCGCCTTCCTCTCGCTCGTCCTCGCGCAGATGCACTCGCCCTACCGCTGGGGGGCGAAGGGCCAGCGTGCGGCGGCGGACGGACCTCGCCTCTTTGACTGCTCAGGGCTGGTGACGTGGTGTCTGCACCAAGTGGGCGGGCCGGACTGGCGCGGGACGCACAACACCGACCGCCTGTGGGACCAGTGCCGCCCGGTGGCGAGCGCGGCGGACCTCCAGCCCGGGGACCTGGTGCTGTACGGCAAGGCGGGCGACCCGGACCACGTCATGGTGCACGTGGGCGCGGGCGTGGTGGTGGGCGCCTCCGGGGGCGGTAGCCGCACGCTCACCCTGGAGGACGCGGTGCGCGCGGACGCGAAGGTGAAGGCCTTCTCGCGCCCGGAGTACCGGCCCGGCATCCTCGGCTTCCGGCGCCCGCCCTTCATCTCCTGACGCGGCCGGCGCCCCTTCCTCCTGGTGCAGCTCACCCGTCGCACCAGGAGCAACACCGCATGACGACCGCCACCCCGTACACCCC
>NZ_RAWA01000370.1 GCF_003611675.1 Corallococcus sp. CA053C | reverse complement strand
CCCTTCCCCGAAGGCCCGCCCGTCCAGGAGCGCGTGGCCGCGCTGGAGGTGCTGTCGCCGCAGGGCATCGACGCACGCCTGAGCGACCTGGGTTACCGCGGCCAGCCGGACGCCCGCCGCGCCGCCGCCGTGCTCGCCTACCGCCACCTGCGCCGGATCCGCCGCGTGTACCTGGAGGGCATCCAGCCGGAGCCCGGCACCCGTGAGAACGCCCTCTTCCTGGGCCCCACCGGCTCCGGCAAGACGTTCCTCGTGGAGCTGATGTTCCGCGAAATCCTCGGCGTCCCCACCGTGCTCGCGGACGCCACGCAGTTCTCTGAAACAGGCTACGTGGGCGACGACGTCAGCACCCTGCTGTCCCGCCTCTACGAGGCCGCGGACCGCGACGCGGAGTGGGCCTCCTGCGGCGTCATCTGCATGGACGAGTTCGACAAGCTCGCCACCAGCCGCTCCGACAGCCGCTTCTCCGGCCAGCAGACCACCAAGGACGTGAGCGGCTTCGGCGTCCAGCGCAGCCTCTTGCACCTGCTCTCCGCGCCCAGCGCCACCTTCCCCCCGGACTTCGGCTTCACCAGCCGCATCCGCGCGGAGTCGCTGGACCTGGGCTGCCTCACCTTCATCGCCTGCGGCGCCTTCAGCGGCTTCCGGGGCACCGCCGAACACATGACGCACGTGGAGCGCGTGGGCTTCGGCCGCGAACCCGGCAAGGGCGGCCACCGCGACGCGGAGTCCATCGCCGCGCGCATCACCGAGGAGCACCTGGAGAACACCACCGCGTTCTCCCGCTACGGCTTCATCCCGGAGCTCATCGGCCGCTTCAACCGGCTGGTCTCCTTCGATCCGCTGGACGCGGCCACCCTGGGCGACATCCTCCAGCACAACGTGCTGCGCACCTGGGAGCGCGAGTTCGAACACGAGGGGCTCCAGCTCACCGTGGACGCGGACGTGCGCGACTGGATTGTCGCCCGCGCCCTCAAGCGCGAGACCGGCGCCCGGGGCCTGCGCACCGCGCTGGCCCCCATCCTGGAAGCCGCCGCCTATGAGCACTTCGGCCACGGCCGCGCCGCCACGGTGCGCCTGGTGCTGAAGGACGACGCCGTGCACGCCGTGCGCGACTGACACCCCGTCCCCACGTCGGGGGCAGCCGACGTGGCAGGGCCCGGTCCGCGGGGTCCCCGACGCGACGAGGAGACGGGCCCGTCCTCCATGCGCGCGGCACACGCCTTACGGTTGAGGCACACGACCCAAGCACACGACGACGCGCGGAGGCGGCTTCATGGCACACACCAACCAGGAAATACCCAGGGACCAGTGGGAGCACTACCTCGCCGGCATCACCGAGCGGATCCGCCACGAGCGGGTGCGCGTGGAGTCCATCAGCCTGGAGTCCATCAGCCTGGAGACCGGTGACCAGGAGATTGCCCGGAGCCTGCCGCTCGTGGAGATCTCCCTGGAGCGCAAGGGCAGCGACCTGGGCGCGGTGCAGATCATCGCGGGCCACGGCGATGATGAAATCACCCACCGCGTGCTCGAACCGGAGCGCATCACCGCCGAACTGGACGCGGACAGCGGCGCGCTGGAGTGCCTGGAGATCGCCGAACGCGGCAGCGGCAAGCTGCTCGTCTTCTTCGAGCGCGCCCCCGACGCCGACGCGCCGACCGTCCGCGCCTGAAGCCCGCCCTCCCACGCGAAAACGACGACAGGGCCGACAGGAGCGAAGACGCTCCCACCGGCCCCGTTACACCGGGCCTTGCTTCGCGGCGTGACACCGCGAAGCAAGACCTGGACATCAGCAGCTCAACGCGCTCACGGGTACAGCGAGCGGGCGCCCTGCTTGTCCAGCGTGGTCAGCACGAGGTCGCCCGTCTGGGTGCCGTTGCACTGGGGGTAGTGCATGACGGACGCGCGGTCGTAGGTGCTGGTCAGCGCGCGCCACTGGGCGTCCTCGTAGCAGCCGGACGCGGTGGAGCGGGTGTGCTCGTGACGGAAGCCCAGCGTGTGGCCCAGCTCGTGGCGGAGCACGCCCGTCAGGGTCCACGCGCCCAGGCTGCCGAACGCGCTGCTGTCCACGAGGACGTTGCGGCCGGAGCGGGCCGAGTTCGGGAAGAACGCGCGCGCCACGTAGGACTGGCCGCTCACCGGGCGGATGTCGAACAGCACGCCCGTCTGGCTCGCGGTGCAGGACGCGTCGTACTGGGACAGGTACGTGAAGTTCACGCTCGCGGTGGCCTCCCAGGCCGCCGTCGCGCTCGCCATCGCGTTGACCATCTTGGTCTTGTTGGAGCCAAAGCTGTCGCTGATGCAGTAGGTCAGGTTCAGCTTCTGCGTGCTGCTCCACTTGATGTCGCCGCCGATGTAGTACACGGCGAGGCCATCCTGGGACTTGCCCAGCTCGGCCTGGACGACGTTCTTGAAGTAGGCGGCCAGCTCCTCCTCGGACTCCAGGGCCTCGTCACCGTTGACGATGATCTTCCCGCCCTCCCACGGCTCGCGGTAGGCGTTCGCCTGGAACTCTTCCCACGTCTGCTTCGGCTCGGAATCCTGCTGGGTCTCAGGACCACCACAGGCCGCACCAAGCATCGACACACCGGCCAGCATCGCAACAGAGCGGAACTTGAGCATTGGGAGACTCTTCCTCTGTCCTACGGGGGATTGCGCCGCCCTCGCCTGGCCTTCCCGCCATGCGTGTGAGCCGCGCGCCGGGCCATTGAGCAACTGTCGGGCCAAGCGTCTCCCAGGGGAGAAAATCAGGAAACGCGGGATATCTGGAGCAACAGCGCTCCAGACTCCCGCGTCCCCGTTGTCACGTTTCGTGACACGTCCGTCACCAACCACCCAGAATGACGTGGTTTTTACCCATGCTCCGTGTCTGTCCTGGAAGAGGACGGCCCCATGTCCTGATTCCGGTCAGGGTGGGGACGGACTTTGCCCGGAATCCCTAGAGGATGGCGCGGCGCACCTTCCAGTAGGTCTCCTTGGCCATGCGGAAGGCGTGGGAGTCGGCGGGCAGCAGGGTGCGCAGCAGCTCCGCGGACTGGGTCTGCAGGGGGCGCACGCAGTGGGCATCCACCTGGTGGCGCAGGTACCCGAGCATGTCACGGCCCTTGTACTCGTTGAAGTAGTCGCGCAGCTGGGCGGCGGTGCGGGCCTTGCCGTTGTCGGCGTACTTGGCCACGTAGGGGCTGAAGTCCGGATAGAGGCTGCCCTTGCCGAAGCCGCCGTGGACGGTGGTCTTCATGAAGTTGCCGATGAGCAGGTCGTCGAACACCTGGTACTTCACGGCGGTCATCAGCGAGTTGCGGGGCGCCTCGAAGGTGATGCCCTTCTCGAAGCGGCGCTGGTTGAACTCGATGACGTGCTCCCTGCCGCCCACGCGGAAGCGCAGGAAGTCCATCACCATGCCCAGGTGTTCGACGGCGCGGAAGTACTGCTCCAACTGCTTCACCTCGTCCGCGTCCAGGCACTCGCTCCAGTCGTCACCGAACTCCTTCGGGTCCACCGGGGTGAGGGCGCGCTCCTTGGGGTTGATGGACACCGAGGAGTCGTTGGTGAAGTCGTGGCGCAGGAAGGCCGGGAGCATCTGGCAGGTGGTGGAGTGGAAGCCCCGGGCGTAGTCGGGCAGCGTGGTGGTGTACTCGGAGGCCCAGACGCTGTCGGCGCGCTGGTACTTGTGCATGGAGCTGAAGGGGACGAAGTAGCGCACCCCGTACAGCTCCGCCTGCCGCGCGATGGTCTGCCCCACGGGCGTCTTCGCCGCCGCGTACGGGAGGATGCGGTCCCCGTCCTCGGTGAAGAAGTTCATCATGTCCGCGTCGCCGTAGCCGGACAGGGCGAGGAGGAAGGTCTCGTCGTATTCCTTGATGACCCGGCGCACGAAGCGGCCCTGGCCGCGGTCGCCGGAGTCGTTGAGGTTGACGAGGAGCCGCCCGCCCACCTCCACGAGCAGCACCGCGTCCTGGTTCACGTCCGGGATGCACAGCACGCGGATCCGCGGGGACAGCCTCGTCCACTCGCGGTCCGCCATCACCTGGACGCGGAAGCCCGCTTCGCGCAGGTCATCCCGCATGCGGTGGCCCACGTGGTTGGGCACGAGCAGCGTGCGCTCGCGCAGCTTCTCCAGCGACTCCAGGCTGAGGTGGTCGGGGTGGCCATGGGACAGCCACACATAGGCGCAGTCGCGGATGGACTGGCGCTGCTCGTCCGGAATCTCGTGCGACAGCGTCCAGCTGCCGAAGTACGCGGTGCCGTCCGTCCAGGGGTCGGTGACCAGCACCGGCCCGTTGTCGTGACAGATGAGTGTGGCGTTCCCAATCGTCTCGAAGCCCAGCTCCATCGTTGCGCCCCCCTTGAACCCCCACGTCGCCCATGCGCGTGTTGGGTGAGAAGGTGGCACCCGCCCCTACGCCTACAAGCTTGGGCAACAACCTTCATGCCCGGCCGGTCGGTGTCCGCTCCTGCGGCCCAGGAAGAGGCGTTCCCTTGTCGGGCGGTTCGCGGGCCCTACTGGACGACGAGCTTGCCCACGCCGTGCCGGTAATCGCGGTGCACGGTGCAGTAGAAGGTCACGATGGTGCCGGGGACCGCATCCGCGGGCACGGTGAACTCGCGCTCGCCCATCACGAACTCCCCGGTGTCGAAGCCGACGTTCTCCACCGCGCCGGGCACCAGGTCCGCGGAGGACGGAGAGGACGTCGCCGAGTGCGCCGCCGTGTCCAGGTTGCGCACGCGCACCGTCTCGCCCGGTTCCACCTGGAGGTTGTTGGGCGTGTAGTCGAAGTCCGCGATGGAGAGGATGGTGTCCCCCTCTGTCGGGCCGCATGCCGTCAGCACGAGGAACGCCCCCAGCCCCCAGCCCTTGATCATCCGCGTCATCCGCATGCCGTCCCCTCCCATGAGGCCATCCGGGAACGGGTACACACGCCGTGCGGCCCCTGGGAGCCCGGGAGCCCCGAGGGGTCCCCACGCCGTCCGCCGCGCGACACGACAGCGCGGGCGGCGCGGGTGTCCGAAGCCGGACGCGGCTAGCGACGGCGGGACACGAGCGAGAGGATCTGCGCGCCGTAGCGCTCCGTGAGGGCGGGGCCCACGCCGTGGATGGACAGCAGCTCCGCGCCGCTGGAGGGGCGGGCGCTCGCGATGGCGTCCAGCACGCGGTCGGTGAGGATGCGGAAGGCGGGCACCTTGCGCTTGCGTGCCTCGGTGAGCCGCCATGCCTTGAGGGACTCCACCAGCGCGGGAGCGGCCTCCGGCGCCCCGTACCCGGCTTCGGGCATCTGGCCTGAGGCGTTCCGAGAAGCGTTCCGAGAGGCATTCCATGACGCGCGGGGTGCCGCGGAGGGCTCCTCGGTGGGGCGTGCCTTCCAGCCGGACCGGCCCGGGGCGGGCGCGCCGGTGTCGAAGTCCCGCGGCGCGAAGTCCGGCTCCTCCCGGTCCACGCGCGGGGACTGCCACGGTTCCGCGCGGCCACTGGCGGCGCGCCGCGTCCCCGTGCCCGTGCTGGCGCGCTTGCCGCGGCTTCGGGGAGCGGCGTCCGCGCTGGTGCTCGCGCGCTTGCGCGTGGGGCGCTTCGAGGCCCCGGCGGTGGCGCGGCCGCGGCGCTTCTTGGGGGACTCCTCGCGCGCCTGCGGGAGCACCACCTGTCCGGGCGCGATGACGCGGGCGCGGCGGCCGGTGTCCGTGAGCGACAGCCGCTGGAACAGGATGACCTGCCCGTCCTTGTCGAACGAGTCCGAGTCCAGGCGCACCAGCCCGGAGCGCACCAGCCCGCCCACGAGCCGCTCGAAGTCGCGCCGGTGGAGCGCTTCACCGAACAGCTCGCGGTGGAGCCGTCCGGTGGCCTGACCGTCGCGCGCGTGCAGGGCCTCCAGGATGCGGCCCAGCGCGTGCGCCTCCATCGCCGAGGGCTCCTCGAAGCGCACCACCGCGCACGTCTCCGGCGCGCACACGTCGCACAGGCCGCACGCGGCGCCGGAGTCCTGCACGTCGCCGAAGTGCGCGACGAGGTGCCGCATGCGGCAGCCGTGCGCCTCCGCGTAGCGCCCCATCTGCTCCAGGTGCAGCTGCTTGCGCTCGCGCTGCGCGATGTACTGCACCGCCCAGCCCGCGCGGCCGCGCCGCACGTCCTCGTCCGGCGTCATCTCCACGCCGCCGTGGATCCACAGCTGTTCGAGCGCCTTGTCGAACACCTCCGGATCCCCGCGCACGCGGGCCTGGAGGGAGGCCTTGGGCTCCAGCTCGTTGGACGTGGCCTGGTAGAGCCGCTCCAGCACGGTGGGGTCCGGATAGTCGCGGCGGTGGAAGAACTCGTGCGTGCGCCGGTCCACGAACGCGTGCAGGAGCACCGCGCGCGAGTCCTTCCCGTCGCGGCCCGCGCGCCCCAGCTCCTGGTAGTAGCCCTCCAGGCTGGCCGGCAGCGCCGCGTGGATGACGGTGCGCACGTCCGCCTTGTCGATGCCCATGCCGAACGCCGTCGTGGCGACGATGACCTCCAGGTGCCCCTTGAGGAAGGCGGCCTGGATGCGGTCGCGCTCCGCGGGCTGAAGGCCCGCGTGGTACGGCGCGGTGTGGAAGTCGTGGGCGAGCAGCTCCGCGTACTGCTCCGCGTGCTTGCGCGTGGACGCGTAGACGATGGCGGGCCGGTGCTCCGGGTTGCGCAGGAGCGTGAGGATGGCGTCGCCGCGAGCGCCGGGGTTCAGCTCCCGCACCTCGATGGCGATGTTGGTGCGGCGGAAGCCGTGGATGAACGTGTGCGCGGCGCCGCCCGTGGAGCCGCGCAGCCCCAGCTGCTGGACGATGTCGCGCTGCACGTCCGGCGTCGCGGTGGCGGTGAGCGCCACCACCGGGGCCGGGCGCAACAGCGGCAGGCGCGAGCCCAGGAGCCGGTAGTCCGGACGGAAGTCATGGCCCCACTGCGAGATGCAGTGCGCCTCGTCGATGGCGATGAGCGCGGGCGTGCGGCGGGCCAGGAACTCACCGAAGCCGGGGACGCCCAGCCGCTCGGGCGCGATGAAGAGGAAGTCCAGCTTGCCTTCCAGGTACTCGGCGCACACCTGCCGGGACGCGGCCCGGTCGCGGCCGGAGTGGATGCGGTCCGCCGCGAACCCCAGCGACTGGAGCCGCAGCACCTGGTCCTCCATCAACGCGATGAGCGGGCTGACGACGAGCGTGGTGCCCGCGCGCGCGAGCCCCGGTAGCTGGTAGCACAGCGACTTGCCCGCGCCCGTGGGCATCACCAGCAGCAGGTCCTCGCCGGACGTGGCCGCGCGGCACACCTCCTCCTGGTACGGCCGGAAGTCGGAGAAGCCGAACGCCTGCTTCAACAGGCCCCGCAGCTGATCCGGCGGCGTGGGCGCGCGGTGCACCCGCTCTGGCCGCCCGCTGCCCATGTTCACGCCCTGCGGCTGCTTCCGCGCCCGGCCAAAGCCGTCGGACGAGGCCTGCACGAACGCGGACCGCACCTCCGCGGAGGGCAGCGTGGGAGGCGGCTCGCGGACCGGCGGAGGCATGGGCCGCGTGGCAGCCGAGCCGACCGCCGCACCGTCCCGCGCCGCACCGGAGCGCGCTTCGATGGCGCCATGCCCGGGAGCGCCCGCGGAGACAGGGACGCCTTCCCGGGCCCGGAAGAGTCCTTCGGCGGTGCCCTGCGCGGGATGTTGTCGCGCGGCCTCGAAGCGGCCGTTGCTGGGGGCCTGTCCACCCGCGTGGGCCTGGGCCGGACCTCCAGCGAAGCGTCCAGCAGCGGCGGGCGTGGCGGTGGAATGCGCGGCCGCGCTCCGGCTCCCGGACACGGCACCGGCCTCCGCGGCCGGCAGGGGCCGCGCGCCTCCTGAAGCGCCCGCGTGCACCGACGTGGGCGGAAGCGCCGTGGGCGCCTGCCCGACAACTTCCCGCACGTAGGCCTCGATGCCGCTCAGGAACGAGCCCAGCTCGCCCTGGCCGCGCTCGATGCGCTGGAGCCAGGCCTCCCACTGTCCCGTCATCACCGGGGACTTCACGTCCGGGTGCACCACCTGGATGAGGTGGATGCCCTTGTCCGTGGCCTCCAGCCGCTTGCCCTGGCGCACGAGGTACTCGCGCTCGAGCAGCACCTCGATGATGGAGGCGCGCGTGGCGGGGGTGCCCAGCCCGGTGTCGCGCATGGCATCCGCCAGCTCCTTCTCGTCGAGCGTGCGCCCGGCCGACTCCATCGCCGTCAGGAGCGTCGCCTCGGTGAAGCGCGGCGGCGGGCGCGTGCGCTTCTTCACCCCCTCCACGTCCTCCACCGTCTGCGCCTGTCCGCGCAAGAGCCCCGGCGGCAGGTCCTGCGGCTCGTCGTCCGGCTCCTCGTCCTTGTCCTTGTCCTTGTCGCCGCCCTTGCGGCCCTCCGCCCGGGGACGCGGCGCCTTCTGCCCGCCACCATGATCCAGGACCTTCCACCCCACGCGCTCCACCTGCGTGCCCGCGCTGTGGAAGCGGTCCACCACGGGCCCGGCGTCCGACTTCGACGTCACCGCGGTGATGACCGTGGTCACCTTCCAGACGTGGTCCTCGTGCCACGCCTGGAGCACCCGCCGGCAGACAAGGTCGTAGAGCCGCTGCTCGTCGGGCGACAGCCGCACCCCGTCCGGCGACGTGGGCGTGGGGATGATGGCGTGGTGGTCCGTCACCTTCGCGTCGTCCACGTAGCGCTTGCCCAGGGGGCGCACGCCCGTGCCCGGCGCCAGGTCCTCCGCGTACGGCGCCTGGATGGCGCGCACCACCTCCGGCAGCGTGTCCGCCACCGACTCCGACAGGTGCCGGCTGGCGGTGCGCGGGTAGCTCAGCAGCTTGTGCTTCTCATAGAGCGCCTGCGCGACCTCCAGCGTGTGCTGCGCGCTGAAGCCGAAGAGGCGGTTGGCGTGACGCTGCAGCTCCGTCAGGTCGTAGAGCAGCGGCGGCGGCATCCGCTTCGTCTCCGCGTCCAGCGACTCCACCGCCGCGAGCCCGCCGCGCACGCGGTCGATGATGCGCCCCGCCTCCACACCGTCCGCGTCCAGCCGCCGCGCCTCGCGCACGCTGTCGAAGCCGGGGGGAATCACCGGCTTGCCGTCCGGCCCCGAACGGAACCAGGTGCCCTGGTAGCGCGTCCCCGCTGGCGCGCCCTTGCCGCGCGGCGCGAAGGTGGCCACGACCTCCAGGTAGTCCCGGGGCACGAAGTCGCGGATGGCCAGCTCGCGCTCCACCACCATGGCCAGCGTGGGCGTCTGCACGCGCCCCACGGACAACATGCTCCCGTAGGTCCCGCTCGCGAGCGTGTAGAGGCGCGACAGGTTCATGCCCACGAGCCAGTCCGCGCGGCTGCGCCCCATGGCGGCGTCCGCCAGCGGCGCGTAGGCCCGGCCGTCCTTGAGCTGCTGGAAGCCGTCGCGGATGGCGCGCTCGGTGAGCGACGACACCCACAGCCGCCGCACCGGCTTGCGGCACCCGGCGGCGTCGTAGATGTAGCGGAAGATGAGCTCGCCCTCGCGCCCCGCGTCGGTGGCGCACACCACCGAAGACACCTCCGGCGCGTTCATCACCCGGCGGACCACCTCGAACTGGTCCTTCGTCTGCGGCGACACCACCAGCGGCCAGTCCTCCGGCAGCATGGGCAGGTGCGAGCGGTGCCAGCGCTTCCACTCGGGCCGGATTTCATGCGGCTGCGCCAGACCCACCAGGTGGCCCAGCGCCCACGTCACCACGTAGCCGTTGCCGCGCAGGCAGCCTTCGCCCCGCTCGGTGGCGCCCAGCACCCGGGCGATGTCGCGCGCCACGGCCGGCTTCTCCGCCACCACCGCGATGACGGAGCCCCGCCC
>NZ_RAWA01000036.1 GCF_003611675.1 Corallococcus sp. CA053C | reverse complement strand
GTGGTGGCCGGCGCGGTGGGGGCGGCCTTCGTCTTCGTGGTCATCGGTCGGAACTCCGGGGTGAGAAAGTGGTTGAGGGGAGAGAAGGGCCGGCCCTACACGGCGGGCGGGCAGAGCGCCGCGTACGCACGCAGGTCCCGGGGCGAGAGGGCCTTGGACTGCTCGACGGAGAAGCCGAATTCCTTGCGGACGAGGCGGCGCAGCGCCTTCGCCTCTTCCTCGGGGAGCGGCGCGTCCGCCGCCGCGTCGGGCTCCTCGTCCTCCTCCTCGGCCGCCGGCTCAGCCACGTCCTCCGCGCGCGCCAGCCACCCCTTCACGGCCTCGATGTCGGTGGGCTGGCCGTCGCGCAGCGCCTCCGCCAAGCCGAGCAGCTCCTCGTCGTCGCTCTCGGTGGCGAGGAAGGCCTCTGCCAGTGCCTTGCCGGCTTCGAGGTACTCCACGAGCGCTTCGGCGAACGCCTTGGGCGTCAGGTCCTCGGCCGGTGCCGTCTCGTCGGGCTCACCCTCCGCCGCCTTCCCCTCGGCGGGCGCGGGCGCGGTTTCCTCCTCGTCGTCCTCGTCCGCCTTCGTGGCGGTCAGCTTGTCGAGGGACTTCGTCAGGGCCGCCTGGGTCAGCGCGAGGCCGTTGAGGGCCGCAACCAGCACTGCCTCACCTCCGGCTGCCTGCCCGCCCATGGAGCGCACGCGGACGGCGTCCTCGTTCGCCCCCACGTTGACGATGCTGACCTCGACCAGGTGCACGAGAGGGAAGTCGAGGCCGCCCTCGGTGTTCGGCACCGGGTCGTAGCCCTCCACGGGGATGAAGCCGATGGAGCAGGCGTCCAGGGTGTCGGCCTTGATCTTGGCCTCGACCTCCTGTGAGCGCGCGCCAATGCCATCGCAGCGCGGCTCCATCATCCACACGCCGCCCTCCTGGAAGCAGCGCGCCTTGCCGATGGCGGGCTCCCAGCTCGCATGGCCCCACAGAAGCGGCCTCGTCAGCTCGGGTCCGTCAGCCTTGATGCCCAGGATTCTGTCCCTGTGGCGGTCGAGCTTCGCGGAGGTGATCTGGAACACCGGGGCCTGCGTCCCGGCGGTAGGGGCGGAGCCGTCAAGCAGCTTCCTGCGGATGGAGAGGGTGCGCATGCCCTGAGAGAAGGGCCGGCCGCTTCGCTACACGCGGCCCTCTTCGCCGCTACGGTCCCGGGGCGGGTTGGGCGTGGCGTTCGCCGCGGCGGACGCGACGTTGTTGCCGCCGCCGGCGCCGGGCATCGGAAGCGGGCGCTTCCCGTCGAGCTCCGGATCCGGCTCGTACCCGGCCAGGATGCGCACCTCGTTCCATGTGAAGGCCTCGGTGACGGGCGTCGTCATGAGGCGGAAGACGCGCTCCCACTCCTGAGGGCGCGGGTCCTCGTAGTCGAGGATGGCGTCCCGGTCGACGAGCGGCACGAGCACGAGCTGGAGGTACGCGCGGAGGAACTCCAGACGCGGAGACACCGCGTATTCGGCCAGGTGGTACTTCGCGGACTCGGACGTGCTGCGGTTGCTGCTGGAGAGGTCGCCCACCAGCTCCGGCGGCACGTTGTATGTCTGGCGGACGTAGGCCCGCTGGCCCTTCGCCAGTTCCTCCGCCTGCAGCTCGCGGTAGTTCACCGTCACCTGGGCGAGGCTCACGCCGGCCGGGGCGAACCAGAGCTTCCCCGCGTTCTCGGGCCCGCGGTGCGACTCATTGAAGCGCTTCTCCAGGTCATCCGCCGCCTCCTCCTGGTCGACGTCGTCCTTCTTCGAGTCCATGCCGACGATGGCCTGCGGCACGCCGCCGCGCTCGAACACGGCCTTCGCGCTCCGGTCGATGGCCTCCATCGTGTCGAGCTGGTCGCCGACTGCGAGCCCTCGCCCAGCGCCGCGCCCGTGGGGGTTCTCCGGGTCCAGGTGCTTCAGCCAGAGGATGTGCGCGGCGGGGACGCCCACGTGCGCCTGGTTGTACGAGAGGACGAACTCCGGCCGCCCGGGCTGAGGCGTCTGGTGAACGCAGTGGGGCGGTACCACCTCCCAGCCCACGGGGCGCCCGTCAGCGCCGAGGCGCAGCCAGAGGAACGTCTCGCCGACCAGGTCCAGGTGCAGCTGCATCAGCTTGAGCAGCTCGCGCCCGGGGAACTGGGGGTGTGGAGCCTCCAGCAGGTTCAGCAGCTCGTGCGCGGGCAGCTCGACGAGCGCGCCGGCCCTGACGCCATCGGCCAACGCCTTCTTCCGCTCGCCGGAGACCGGGCTCCGCCAGCGAGGATCGGCGCCCGACTTCCCGTAGCTGCTGCCGACGCGCTTGTAGACCTTCCACCGTGGTGTGGCGACGGCGTCCGCGACGGTGTCCACCACGGCCCGAAGCCACCCGTTCTCCCGGTAGGCCGCGAGCACCTCACGGCTGCCTCTACGCGGGGAGAAGCTGAAGAGGGGCAGGCCGTTGACGAGGGGGCCCCGGCGCGTGGGAAGAAAGCCCAGGGCCTTGATGGTGCGGCGGAAGAGGGAGGCCATGTCCCACCAGAAGGGCCGCCTCCCTGCGGCGGGGCTACTCCTTCTGCTCGGACCGCGCCTTCGCCTCGGCGTCCAGTTCAGCCTGGGTGATGACGGTCCCGGTGAAGTCGAAGTACACGGGGCCATCAGCATTGAGGCTGTATTGAGTCACGTACACGGGGTCGATCTTGAAGATGCCGTGCTCAGGGACATACGTCCCCTCCCAGAAGTGGGTTGACGTCTTGGACTGGGAGGCACGTCTGCCCTCGCGCGCCTCAATGACCACGGTATGGGTCTGCGGCCCTCCAATCACGTATGCATTGACGGCAAACCAGCTCAAGGACTTGCTCTCCGCCGAGTCCATCGCTGTGAGGATCTTGGAGTAGGGAAGGAAGCCGTCCTGAGCAATCGGAGGACTGTAGTCATGCCTCCAACCGGGCCGTTCCCGATATCTCGGAGTCTTCTTCTTCGTGCTCTTCATCTGCCCCCCTTAGGCGTTGAGGAACGGCAACTGTACGGTGCGGCGTGTGCCCGGGCTACTCCGCTTCGTCGTCATCTTCGCCGGTGGGTAGGCTCTCAGCCACGCCGCGCTCCGCCGCGCCCGCGTTCTTCTTCTTCTTGCAGACGTACTTGTAGATGGGCCATGCGAAGGCGTCCGCGCGGTCATCGCGTCCGTGGCCGCCCTCTTGGCCCGTGAACTTGCCAAGCTGCTCCTCGAGCTTCTTGTGCTTGCCCACCATGTGGACGAGCCCGGCCTCCGCCATTGCGGACACCGGCGCGGCGCGCTCCGCCTTCGACTGCATGGCGCGCTCCGTCTTCACCTTCACCTTGGCGACCTGGCGGATGGTGCTCTTCACCATGCTGCCGCCGGTGTTCGTCTCGGCGAAGATCCACGCGCGGGGCCTGCCACGCCCATCCTTCTTCGCGAGCGGCTCCCAGGCCCGGAGGCAGTCCACGGCCTTCTTCGCCCAGGCGCTGGGCTCAGGCGACTGGAGCGAGGCGTCCTGGAGGACGTAGACGTGGTCGAGGCCGTCCGCTTCCTCGCGCACGCCCACCACGACGATGCCGTGCAGGTCCGCCGACTTCTTCTCGCCCGTCGCGGGGTCGACAGCGACGACGATGTAGTCGAACTCCGTCGGCCGGGACTTCGTCGGGACGCGCGTCGCGTCCCAGTTCACCCGGCGGTACAGCGCGGGGTCCATCGAGAAGGAGAGCTCGCCGCGGAACTCGCGCCGGCCCTCCGTCGTGTTCATCACCCGGCGCACGTAGCGGAGGTAGGCCGGGTCGAGGTTCTCCTTGTTCTCCAGCGTGGAGCTGCGCGCGAGCACGAGGCCCTCGCGGTCGCTCAGCATCTCCTTGAAGAGGGGCGTCGGGGCCGGCGTGGTCGTGATGACCATGCGCGCGCACAGGCCCAGCCTCCGCATGCGCGAGCTGAGGAGGCGGTTGACGGCCCGGCACTCCTTGTAGACGGCAATGGCGTCGCCCTTCCACGCCACCGGCTCGTCCGCCCAGATGAACGTGTACTGGTGCCCGCGGAACTTGTCGGCGTTCTTCGCCGGCAGCCACGTGGCCTGCGCGCCGTTGGGCCACACGAGGCGCCGCTTCGACTTCTCCAGCTTCGGGTAGAACCAGGGCGGGGAGAGCGCGAGGATGCCGCTCGTGCCCTCAATCTGGTTCTTCACGATCTCCGAGTACGTGGGCCCGACGATGAGGATGCGCGCTTCGGGGTCCGCGCGGGCCTCGTCGATGACCGCCGCGGAGCCGGCGAACGTCTTGCCGGTGCCACGGCCCCCCATGAAGAAGAAGGTGCGGTAGTCCGCTGGCGGGCGCTGGACGGGCCGGAGGGAGTACTCCGACTCGTAGAAGAGGACGACCAGCTCCTGCGCGGTCAGCGCGAGCGCGTCCACGACGCTGGTCGGCTTCCCCGCGCGGCGCCGTGCGGCGAGCGCCAGGCGCTGGACCCTGGAGTAGCGGCCGTGCGTCTCCGACGTGATGACGGTGATGCCGGCGAGGAGCCGCTCGCCCTCTTCGAGGACGGCGGCGCTAGCTACCATCGCCCTCGTCCTCGTCGCCCTCGTCCGCCTCCGGAGGCGGCTCCGCGAGGGCCCTCGCCTCCTGGTCGTACTCCTCCAGGAAGCGCGTCATCTTCTCGTCGAGCTTCGCGCGCGCCTCGTCCGGGGTGATGAACTCGAACATCGGCCCGTGGCCGTTGCCTGTCGGTGCCGCTGCCTCGCGCGGGACGGTGAAGTCCTTCGGTGCCGCGACGGCCAAGCGCCACCGGATGACCTTGTCGTTGATGTCCTTGTCGGTGATGGCATCCGTCGAGGCCTCCACCAGCGTCATCTGGTACGAGGCCTCGGCCCGCTCCACCTCCTGGACGAACTCGGTGTAGCGGCTGCGCTTCCCCGCTTCGATGGCCTCGCGCCCGCGCCGCAGCCAGTTCTGGAGGCGTCCCTCGGTGGTGCCCGCGAGCCCAGCGGCGATCCGCTTCGTCGCCCCCTTCCGGAGCTGCGTCACCAGCTCCGTCTGGATGGCGTACGTCAGGGTGCTGGCGGGGCCCGCCCACTTCCCCTTCCGTCCCGGGCGTGCCTTCCCGGCCGGCTTGCCGGGAGGGTGCTTCGGGTCGTAGCCGCGCGGGGGAGACACACCCTCCAGAAGGGCCGGCTACCCCTGCGCGTGGGGACCGCGCGGCTCAGCGGGTGCTCATGGCGTCCAGGCCCACCGGGACACTCTCCAGGCAGGCTGAGGGACGAGCTCGTCACGTCAGCGCCCGTCATCCATGCACCGTTGGAGGCCGAGCGAGAATGCCATGCCGACCGGCCCCAGCAGCGGACAAATGCTACCGACATTTCAGGTCAGCACACGGCCTTAACCAATGGCTATGAGTTTAAGGCTTGGGACTCACAGCTCTTGGAGTCTTTGTTCCAGGTCTCCAGACTGGTGCATCGAGAAGAGCGAACACGCATCGACATGCCTGCTTGATGAAGTACTCGCAATTTCAACGACTCCGTCTTCAACCTCAACCGTGAATCGGCCATCCTCTTCGGGCCCAGCGGCGGTTTCGCGCATGAAGCGCCTCCAGACGTTCCTTGGCAACTCTACGGTCGGCCTGCCCGTACGTCGCGCGAAGACAGTCAACGCATGTACGAAGTCCTTCACGTCAGAGCCAGGACAAGAGTCGAGTTGGCACCTCCCTTGAGCCGGAAGTCCTCCTGTTCGACAATGGCATCCATCGGTAGCCAGATCCATGACGACGAGTCGCCGACCAATGGAGTCCTTGCTATAGACGATATGGTAACTCTCCACATCCGCCGTGCCGATCATCGACGATCCGATGAACTCTTGGGAAGGGATAGCGTCGGGACTTCCGCTGTTGTGGCCAGCCTCGATCGCAAGGGCAGCGAGCTTCAGGTCGATTCTGGCTCTCATGGGCGCTTGCAGTGCATCGTGCAACGCCGCCTCAAATCGTGAATTATAGGTGACGTTGTACGGCAGGAGATTCGGCTGTCTGCTGGGCATGGGCACATCCTTCCTCTGGTGTGCCAATCTGGCAGCGCATTGTTTAACTGTATAGGGGCACCGAAATCTGGTGAGGAGATGAGTGCCTTCGTTATTTGGGACTCCGGCGGAGAGGCGCCCCTTCCACTCATGCCCGGGCAGCAGGGCGGCCCGTCACCCAGGTGCGTGTGGCCCGCGCGGCTCGGCGGCTTCCCACGGCTGCCACGCCCACCGCGCGGGCGAGCCCACCACGACGCGGGCGAAGCGAGCGCCGTCGGGGTCCTCGTGGAAGCCGCGCGGGAGGACGACGCCGGCCGGGCACTGCGGTACGGGGCACGGCAGGTCAAGGGTGAGCCGGGCAGGGCACGTGCACGCCGGCACGACGCTCGGAGCGGTCATCGCCCGCGCCGCCGCGCCGCTGCCTTCCGGCGCTCATGCCGGTTCGGGCCTGGGCCATCGGCTACGAGGGTCGGGCCACGTATGGAGGGCGCGGCCAGTCGTAGCCCACGGTCGCGGAGCGTGTCCGCGTTGCGAAGCCCGGCGACGTCGAAGTGGAGGGCGCGCAGCTGGTCGTTGCTGATGCGGAGCGGCTCGCCGATGGGCTCGGCCTGGGCGCCTCGCTCCATCGCGACCTCCGCAGCTGTCGCCAGCGCGAGTGCCAGCCCGAAGCTGTGCCTGCGTCCTCCCAGGAGGAGGCGCTCTCCCCGCTGCTGCTGTCGCGCGTCGGTCATGCCCGGTGAGAAGGGACGACGCGCCAGCACGGCACGGCGGCGAGCCGGCAACGTGCGTGCCACCGGCCATGTGCGACAGGGTGCGCATTCCGCCCGTAGCGGAAAGAGGGCGTGTCCTACATGCCCCCGGGGGTGGGGGACCCCCAAACCGGCCAAAATTCGGGATTGCTCGGCGCGCTGCAATCTTGCGCGACGGATTCCTCCGGAAATTCAGAGCGAGATCTGAAAGACGACCCCCCATTTTTTTGGGGCTGGGCCGTTCCTGGCGGCCCGTAGGCGCGTCTTTCCGCCCGGCGCGGGGCTTTGGACGTCCAGCGCCCGCGTGGCGTGGCGGGCCTGCGGCGGCCCTTCTGTCCGGGCATGAGCGCCTCCCCCGCCCAGACCGAACCCAGCAGCCCCATCTCGTCGGGCACCACCCTGACGCTCTCCCTCGCGGGCAGCCTCGTCATCGCCGCCTTCAGCGCGGGCGGTACCTACGCGCTGATGACACGCCTGCAGCAGGACGTGGTGGACGTGCGTGCCAAGCAGGACGCCCAGGCCAACGCCCTCCACGCCACGGAGCTGCGCCAGGAGCGGATGGACGGCGTGCTGACCGGCATCCGCAACGACGTGAGCGAGATGAAGGGGCTGCTCCAGCGGGCCGTGGAGGAACCGCGGCCCGCGCTCTACCGCCCGCGTCCGTAGGCCTTGGTGGTTCAGTGCATGTCAGACGCCTACTTATAGTGGCCTCTCCCACACAAAGGAGGGCAGAACCATGGCCACGACCGTTATGAAGTACAGCTTTGACCTGAGTCCTCGGGCGCAGGAGCAGCTTTCTCAGCTACCTCCCACCGTCGAAACCCATCTCAGAACCTGGCTCGATCAGCCCAGGAGGGCGCCTGTAGAGGGACACGGCAGCGGTGGAGTCGGGGTTGCCAATCTCGGCGAGCATGATGCGGTGCTCAAAATTGATCACGTCGAGCGACACGTGCGAGTCGAGAGCGTGTTGCCGAAGCTGTAGCGCCCGCTGAGCGGCGCCCCTTCTCCGGGGAACACCTCGCAGTCCCCGGAGACCGCCGTGCCCATCACCTCGCAGCGTGCCGCCTTCCTCTCCCTCGTCCTCGCGCAGATGCACGCGCCCTACCGCTGGGGCGCGAAGGGAGAGCGCGCAGCGAACGGCGCCCAGCTCTTCGACTGCTCCGGGCTGGTGACGTGGTGCCTGCACCAGGTGGGCGGGCCCGACTGGCGCGCGACCCACAACACCGACCGCCTGTGGGACGAGTGCCGGCCGGTGGCGAGCGAGGCGGAACTGCTCGCCGGGGACCTCGTGCTGTACGGGCGCGCTGGCCACACGATGCTGCAGGGGCGGCCGGTGACGCGCCCCGACCCGGACCACGTCATGGTGTACGTGGGCGCGGGCGTGGTGGTGGGCGCCTCCGGCGGCGGCAGCACGACACGCACGCTGGAGGATGCGGCGCGCGCCGATGCCAAGGTGAAGGCCTTCGCCCGCATCACGTACCGGGCGGACGTCCTGGGCTTCCGGCGGCTGCCGTTCGTCTCCTGACGCGGCCGCCGCCCCTTCCTCCTGGTGCAGCTCACCCGCCGCACCAGGAGAAGCACCGCATGACCACCGCCACCCCGTACAGCCCGCCCCCCGAAGTCCTGGCCACCGCCGAGAAGTCGCTGGCACTGGCTAGCCCCTACGAGATCGCACGCGCCGCTTTGTTCTACATCGTCTACTGCGGCGTCACCGGCGGGCGCTCCGCCGTGACGGGCGCCGAGCTGCCCCCGTTCGAGAAGTGCCCGATGCTGGTGCGCGCCGCGTGGCTCGCGGTCGCCCAGGCGATCAACACCCCGGTCGCGTCCGTGGTTCCCCCGGGCCAGCCGTTGTCGATGCCGGCCCAGAAGCCCAGCCCCGGTCGCATCGTCCTCTACTGCCTCGGCGACGAGGGCGGCACCCGGAAGGGCGAGGTGCGGCCCGGCATCGTCGTGTCCCTGCGGGCGCCGGACCCGATGACGCCGAACATCCAGGTCCTGGGCGACGGGCCGAGCGACAACTTCGACGCGGCCGGCGGGCACGGCGGCGAGCACATCTGGCGCGGCACGGTGCCCTTCGGTGGGCCGGACAAGCCCGGCACCTGGTTCTGGCCGCCCCGCGTGTGAGGCGCCCCTTCTTCGTGGTGCAGCTCAACCCCATCAGGAGCAGCACCATGAAGAAGTCCCTCACCCTGACCGCCATCCTCGCGGTCGTCCTCACCGCGCCCGTGGCCCTGGCCCAGGCGTCCACCGGCACCAGCGCGGAGCCGAGCATCCAGTCCGTGCTGGTGGCGGCGGGCGTCGCCGTCGTCCCCGTCGTGGCCACCGCGCTGGCGGGCCTCATTGCCGCCGCGCTCCTCGCGCTCACGAAGAAGCTGAATGCCCAGGCGGCTGACTCGAAGCTGGCCCAGGTGGGGGCCCGCGCCTCCATGGTGACGGAGGCCATCGTCCGTGAGCTGGAAGTGACGATGCGTCCGAAGCTGGAGGAGGCCGTCGCCGATGGCATCCTCTCGGCCGCCGAGCTGGCGAAGCTCAAGGCCGAAGCCCTGGCCCAACTCAAGGAGAGCCTGGGGGAGCATGGGATGAAGGAGCTGCAGGAGGTGCTGTCGCTCACCGCCGGCAGCATCGGCACCTTCCTGGGCGGGCTCATCGAGGCGGCCGTGGACCGGATGAAGGCGAGCAAGACGGCGCCCGTCGTCGGCTTCACGGAGGAGTTCGTCTCCGCCGCGCAGTCGCTGGGCGCCATCGGCAGCACGGCGGCGCTGGCCCCGGCCACGGCGGTCCCTACGACGCCCCGCGCGCAGTAGTTGCCGCGGGGCTGTCGCGGGTGCTGCGTGACGTGCCGGTCCGCACCGGCTACCTGGAGGCGTCTGCCGGCGTCTCCTCCCTCTCGGGCGCGTACGCGCGCCTTGAGGGTGGGGCGAGGCTCCGGCAGGACTTGGGCCTCTTCGCCTTCGCGGAGGCCAACCAGCGCGAGCGGATGGCCGGCGTGGGCGCGCGGTGGACGTTCGGCTGGTGAAGCACCACGGCCCACTCCTGGATGGACAGGAGTGGGCCGCCCGCCCTCACCGACTCTAGCCGACCTGCTAGTCGTCAGGGCGTGATAGGCGTGCCTGCGTCATCAGTCCAGCCGCTCCGCTTCAATTGTGCGCCCATGCTCGACTCGGATAGGCCGTGCTTTGCTTCGAGTGGAGCCATCAACCTCTTAAGGTGATCCTCCAATTCAATGACGGATTTGGCGACACCAAATTTCCACTCGGGACGTTCTCTTTGTTCAAGCTCGTTGAGGCAAAATCTAAAATTGACCTTGTATGTCTTGCCCTTGAATTCGGTGTCCTGAGCCACCTGTTCGTCTAAATGCGTCAGCGGTGTTGCCAGTGGTCCGTCTAGCAAGGCCTCAACGAGCGCAACGGTTTCCGGGTCGAGATGTGGTGTGTAACGGGTCAGTGCTGTTTCAAGTCTCGCGGCTGCCATCTTTGCCGCAGTCTGGACAATGTCGGCGTTCGTGCGATCGTTGGTTGGTATGATGAATTTGTCCCGAAGATCCACGTCGCAGATTATGTCCAGCTCTGATGTTAAGAGTGCTCGCCCAAAGCCATATCTCGTGCGCGGCGCGACAGGCATTTTCTCAATTCCGAGCTGGCGGGCGGATTCGACTAGCATGGCGGTCGCCGCTTCGATTCGCCCCAGCGCGTGAAGCTTCATGTTTTCCTGGCGCAAGGCGGTTGCACGCTTTTCTTCGTTGCCACTGTAGATGGTTATCGCCGAGATGATGGTGCCCGCAAGAGCGAAGGCGCAAAGCGCCCATGTCCAAATCGATATCCGGCGAAACTTCCGGAGCTCTTTGTCGTACTCTGCGCTGATGACGCCGAGGATCGTTGCTGCGAGCGTGAGGACGAGCCCCAGATAGTCCGTCATAACCCTTATCTCCAAGGCGGGTCGCCGCCAACCTGAGCGACGGTATAGGGGCATCTCGACGCCCGCAAAAGCACGGCGAGGTCACCAGGGCGCGCGTCGCCATCGGCAGAAAGGAATGCTTGCCGCCTCGGGGTGGCGGATGCGATGCACGCCGGGGCGCCGCCCCTTCTGTCCGAGCATGGACAACGCGGCAGGCGGAGACTCCGGGCGGTGCGAGGTGCGGCTGGTGCTGCCGTACCCGCCCAGCGCGAACGCGTACTGGACGCCGTCCCGGGGGCGCGGGCTGGTGCCCTCCGGCGAGGCCCTGGCCTACAGGCGGCTGTAGCCCGACTGGTGGCGTCTACCAGCGCCAAGCTGCTCGCTGGTCCCGTGCGCTTCTCCCTCACCGCGTACCGTCCGCGGCTCCGGGAGCACCTGGGCCTCTTCGCCTTCGCGGAGGCCAACCAGCGGGCGGATGGCCGGCGCGGCGTGCGATGGACGTTCGGCGGGTGACGTGTTCGACCGACCAAGTGTAGCGGTGCGCTTCTCAAAGCGAACCGCTACACCTCTCTGGTCCCGGTGCTACATGTCTGTTGATGCGGGTCCATTGGCACCCCTACCTCGCGCTGTTGGGAATCCGTGCATACGTTGACAGGCGCGTCGGTGGGACCGGAGACTGGTCGCTCTTTCGGGGGCAACCGTGCAAGAAATCGCGTGGCGTGGGGAGCTAACGGATGATGGTGGGTCGGTAGCCCACGTTTGGGGAAGTCCCATGGCCAGAGCGAGTACCGCGAGGACCAACTCGTATATCCCCCCGGCCCATCACGCCACTGCTCCCCTGGTGGCGCTGCTGGATGGTGCGCGCGCCGTCCCAGAAATAGAGCGTCAGCGCTTCGCGGCAGGCGAGGGGACGACGCTGTACTACGCCGGTGACCTTTCTCTTCTGACGCGGCCCTGTGTCTCCATCGTTGGTACGCGGCAAGTGTCGCCTGCGGGGGCCGCCAGGGCTCGCCGGCTCGCGAAGGAACTGGTGGCCGCTGACGTGGTGGTGGTGTCGGGGCTTGCCAAGGGCGTTGACGCCAACGCGCACAACTCAGCGCTCGAAGCAGGGGGGCGCACGGTTGCCGTCATCGGCACTCCCCTGGAAAAGGCGTACCCGGCGGAGAACAAGCACCTGCAGGAGCGAATTTATCGGGAGCATCTGCTGGTCTCACAGTTCGCGCCGGGCAGCAGAGTGTATCAGGGCAACTTCCCTGCACGGAACCGCGTCATGGCGGCACTCTCCGACGCTACTGTCATCATTGAGGCAGGCGAGACTTCCGGCACGCTTCACCAAGCGGTGGAGTGTCGGAAGCTCGGCCGGTGGTTGTTCATTGCGAAGTCCGTTGTCGAGAACCCCGACCTCACATGGCCGCAAGGGTTCATCGGGTTGCCCCGCGTGCGCGTCCTGACTTCCACCGAGGACCTGCTCTCTGCGCTCCGGGAGTCCGGTTCATGGCGGTAAAACTCGTCTGCTTTGCCTCGTACCTCACGCGTAGCGACGAGCCCTGGAGCAACGAGGACCACAACGCATCGAAGTTCATCAAGGCAATCAAGGGCAACCGGCAATTCAAGGGGTTTGCCACTGTGCCCGTGCGCAGAAACCGGCTTCGGTTAGAGATGACCAACCGGAATCAAGCGTATCGCTGGTTCGGTCACATGGCGGGTGACTACCTGAATGCCAAGTGGTTGCAGCATCTGGAGGGCCCGGCTTACATCGTTCCGCTACCGAGCAGCGAAGGCGTGGTGGGCGCCACGATTAACCGCTTCCCCGCGCTCCGCATGGCGGAGGAGCTTCAGAAGGTCACTGCGTACCATACGACGGTGCTCGACATTCTTCGGTGGCGGGAGCCGAAGCCTTCCGCGAGCAGTGCGGGCGGCAGTCGGAACGCGAATGTCCTCCGTGAGAACCTCGTAGTTACGAGCAAGCCCCCGCCAGGACCGTGCATCCTCGTCGATGACGTCTGCACGAGCGGCGGGCATCTGCGTGCAGCCGTGGCGGCGCTGGAGGCGAGCAGAAGGCTCACCGTCATCTACGCCGTGTGTGCGGGCCGAACGTGCCAGTCGCGCCCTGAAAACCCATGGGCGATTCACGTGGAAGAGCTGCAGGAAGAGCCACCAGACCCGTTCGACGTTCTCTTCTAGGGCGCGTCATCCGCCGAGCAGCGCGGGTGTACATCGGGCTTCCGTTGGATGGGGCGTGCCGGGTGGTCTGACGAGGCGGCATTCCCCGTGCATCACGCGCGCGCGTGGTGCACCCCAGCGCCACGTCCCCGACGAGGCCCCCAGAGTGAAGCCCTACTTCCAGACCGACACCATCACCCTGTTCCACGCCGACTGCCGCGACGTCCTTCCCGGACTCCCGTCCGAATCCGTGGACGTGCTCCTCACCGACCCGCCCTACGGCATGGCCTACGAGGCGAAGGGCAGGAGCGGCGCGGCCATCCGCGCGGACGGCTCCCGCCAGGGCATGCGCGTCTTCCGCCAGGCGCTCACCGCGGCGGGCCACGCGCTCAAGCCGGACCTGCACGCCTACGTCTTCTGCCACTGGGAGAGCTGGCCGGACTTCTTCGACGCGGCCTCCGCGCACCTGCGCATCAAGGGTGCCCTCGTGTGGTGGAAGGCCCGGGGCGGCATGGGCGACTGCGCGGCCGGCTACGCGCCCGACTACGAGGTGGTGCTGCACGCGGCCGGGCCGAAGCGCCGGCCGCTCACCGGGAAGCGCCACGGGGCCGTGCTCGCGGGCTACCCGCCGGTGCCCGCGCGGTCGCGGACGCACCCGACGGAGAAGCCGGTGCCCCTGCTGGCCTACCTGGTCGAGCGCTCCTGCCCGAAGGGCGGCCTCGTCCTGGATCCGTTCGCGGGCAGCGGGGCAACGCTGGTGGCCGCGCAGCAGCTCGGACGCCGGGCCGTGGGCGTGGAGCTCGAGGAGCGCTACTGCGAAGCCGCCGCGCGCCGGCTGGAGTCCGGCTGCGCCGCGCTCAAGGGCGCAGCCTGAGCGCACCTGCGTGGGCCCTGCCGCTGGCGCTGCTACTCGGGCCGGACGACGCCATCCATGCCGACGATGAAGCGCAGCGCGCCACTCGCCTCACCGGAGACGCCGATGCTGTAGAGCCGCCCGCCCTCCAGGGGCTGTGGGGGCTGCACCGTCTCGAAGCCATCCGGCGCCTCTCCGTAGACGACACGGCGTCCGCGCGTCCCGCCGAAGGAGAGGGCGCGCACGTGCCACACTTGCGTCCCGTTCTCGGCCAGCACGCGGATGACGTCGTACCGCGGCGCGCCTCCGTCCTGGGACGGCTCGTCGACGACGAAGGCGGGGCCCGGAAGCCGCTCGCTGTTGGACGCGAGCGTCACCTCCAGGGGCGGCTGGCAGGCGGTGAGGAAGGCCACCTGGAGAAGGACGAGCGCGAGCGGCAGGAATCGGTGAAGGCGCATGGTCACGGTGCTCCCTGGCCGGCGCGGAGGGACTTTTTCGCGGCCTCGAACTGCGCGGTGTAGTCCTTGCCGTCGAGCTCGAACGGCGCCGGATGCGTTTCAAAGCAGCCCTTGGCGAAGGCCATCTCGATGAACTCCGCCTGCTGCTCCGGATTCATTTCCTCCCACGACTTCCCCTGCCGGAGGGCCTTGCCGACGTTGTACCCGTCACCGAAGAACTGCGCCACCAGCGCCTCGCTCATGTAGTCGTTGCCCCCATGCTGGTGCTGCCAGACGTGGGCCGCTTCGTGGACGAGCGTTTCGGGCTTCAGCGGCAGGGAGCCTTCGGGGATGTAGATGGTGTCGCCGTGGGTGAAGGGGCGCCCGCCCAGCGTGAGAAGGCCGGCGTTGCCCTCCTTCACTTCGATGCGCGTGTAGTCAATGGAGTCCCCGTACACCTCGTGCAGCGACGCCAGCTCGGCGCCCGTCAGCTTGCGGCTCGTGGGCTCGACGTAGAGCATCGTCTGGATGGCGCTGAGGATGCTTCCTCCCAGGCGCAGCAATCCGTCCGTCGGCGTCTGGATGGCCTTGAGGAGGCTCAGCCCGAGCTGCGCGAAGCCCTCCTCGAACCGTCCCGTGAAGATGTTGCCGATGCCCTTGCCGAACGTCTCCGTCATCTCCCAGGTGTTCTTCAGCGTGCCCGTCACGCTGTCGTAGATGCCCTTGCCAATGCCGGCCACGCCGTCCACCACGCGGCCGCCGAAGTCCTTCAGCCCGCGGCCGATGTCCCCGAGGAAGCCTTGGGCGGAGACACGCTGCTCGCCATCCGCCTTCGTGAGGCCTTCCGCAGGCGGGCGAATGGTGACGAGGGCGGGCGCGCTCGCCTTCCGGGCCTGGTCGACGAGCGCGCGCTGGAGAGGCGTGCTCGGGCTGAACACGTCGACGGTGTTGGCAGCACGCCCGGGGGCGGCCGGCTTCGCGGCGGGACGCGGCGGCGACTCAGCGGAGGTGTCGCGGTAGGTGGTGGGAAGGAGGGCGGTCCTGCTGCGCGACGAGATGGGGTCCATGCGAGCTCCGGTGCGGCGTGACGCTCCGGAGTTGTGCAGCGCCCGTGCCTCGCCCTCTCCCTCTAAGGCTGGCCGTGGACCCCATCCACCGCCGGAGACGGGTGTCCACGGGCGCGCGAGAGGACTCAGAACCCGCAGGTGTGGAAGTTGCCGGACGCCGAGTACTGGCACTGGCCGGCGTTGCTGCACAGCGAGCCGCACTGGTTGTCGCGGCCGCTGGGCCAGGAGCAGGGCGCGCAGAAGCACGTCGTCTGGTGGCCAAAGGCAGTCACGAATGTGGAGCAAAAGCCCGCGGAGGAGCCCGTCTCCACGGTGCAGTTGCTGGCGATGAGCACCCCCGCGCTCGTCGCGCACGTGAAGTGGACGCGGGGCGTCGCGGCGCTGGCGCCGGAAGCCGTGGCGCAGACGCCGTTGGCGTCGACGCTGCCGCAGGTACAGGCCCCGCTGCCGGCAGCGTCGAGCCGCTTACACCGGCCGGGGCCGCACTCCATGGTGACGATGCCCTCCTGGGCGTCGCACCGCACCCAGGTGTCCCCGGAGCAGTAGCCGTACTGGTTGATGCCCTGGCAGGCGCCTCCAACGCGGACGCAGCCGGTGTGCGCCTGGTTGGGCACGTAGCCTGGGGCGCACGCGCACGAGTCGCCCGCGGCGCTGCACGTCGCGTTGGACGGACAGGTGCCGCAGGTACCGCCGCAGCCGTCCGAGCCGCACGTCCGGCCGTCGCACTGGGGGACGCAGACGCACGTCCCGGTGGCGCTGCAGGTGGTGCCGCTCCGGCATGTCCCGCAGTTGCCGCCGCACCCGTCCGGGCCGCAGGACTTTCCTGCGCAGCCCGGAGTGCAGCTGGGGCCGCCATCCCGGGGAGGTGTGGTGCCTGCGTCCCTGGCGACGTTGCCGCCGTCGCCAGGGCCACTCCCTCCGTCGCTGACGCCCGCGTCGCGCGCGGCCGGCGGTGACGACAGCGGACCCTCGTCCACCTCATCGGACGGGCCGCATCCCAGGGCCATCGTGGCGACGAGGAACAGGAATGCGAAGCGGGACAGAGAGGGGCGCTGGCGTGGGTGCACGGGGTGTCCTGGGATGGGCCGTGCCGAAAGCTCCCCGGCGCGGCTCTGGCGGGAGCACGGGCCTGGAGCAGGATGCATGCCGCGTAGGTCAGCCCGCGCGGTGCGCCTTCACGGTGCGGCGCCGAGCTGCTCCACCATCTCAAGCGCCTGATGCGCTCCGAGCACCCGCAACGCCTGCGTCTCTGCTGCGCAGTACTCGGTCCGGGCATCGGCCAGCCGCATCCGCGCCGCCGGACTCCCATCCAGCCCGCGCATCGCGCCCTGCAGTTCCAGCTCCGCTTCTTCCAGGCGCTGCGCCAACGCCACCCGTTCCTGAATCATCATGCCGGGCGCGCAGAGCACGCCCCGTGCCGGCTACAGCGGCGCCCAGTCCTCTGGCAGTGGCCCGCGCACGTCTGTCTGCACCTCGCGGCTGGCCTCCCGAAGCGCGTCGTCCACCAGGTGGGCCACGCGCTCCACGTTGGCCGGCAGCTTGCCGCCCGTCTCGCACGCCTCCGCGTGAAGGCTCGCCGCCGCGGCGGCAAGGTGCAGCTTCACGACGGGCATCCGGCTGGTGCGCATGGGCGACCTCCTCGGCGGAAGGTGGCCATGCGCACGCCGAGCGGCAACGGCAAGCGCTACTGCTGGAAGAGCTTGTCGAGGACAGCCCAATCAGCCTCGCTGGTCACGGCCAGGGCCGCGCCGACCAGCGCAGCTGCGGCAGGGCGGTGTTGCCCGGTTGCGAGCAACGGGCCTACCCACGTCGCCGACCTATCGTCCCACTGGATACCCGGATCCACCGGCTTGCTTCCCCCTCGGACGTATGCCGAGAAGACGCCATCCACATAGTGGACCTGCGGCGCGTCCACGTCGGGAAGCGCGTCGCCCGCGCGATTGACGAAGGCGCTCCGCCTGGGCCCACGCTCGGGATTGGCCCGGACACGGAACCCATCGGCCTGTGTCAGCTTCAGGATAGCGTCCATCACAACATCCGCCGCTCGCAACTGCTGCACCGCGTCTGCCATTTGCGACCTCCGGGAGCACGAGATGTGCTCCCTGTCTGTGGTCGCACGTAGCTGGCGCTCCGCAAGAAACCAGCCATGCCCCGGAGTGCTAGTCGTTGCGCCGCGAGCAGTTACCTGCCGTCGCGCGCGACCACGGACAGCACTTGTTCGAGGGCCGCGCAGCACCTGCTCCGGGGTCTGGAGGCATCCACGCGGAGAACGCGCGTTGACTGACGCCCATCGTGTCTCAAGGACGTAATGCCACAGCCGAAGCGCCGTGAAAAAGTGTCCCTATCGGCGACCGGGGCGGTTCCCGCGGCTGAGGGGGATCCCCGCTGGTAACGCCGACGGCATCGGCAGCAGGTCATCCACCAGCGAGAGGAGGAGGTTGCGCCCCTGTCGCGGGTGGAAGCGGTCCAGCGCCAGGAGGAAGTGCTCCCACGTCGACGAGCCGCGCATGATGCAGAGGACGGCGTGGAGATGCATTTCAAGGGCTGGGTGGCCGATGTCTTCCGTCAGGTACTGGTGGTGCCGAGCCTTCCGGCTGCCACGCTCATTGGCCGGGTTCTGTTTCTCCAGCTGAGACAGGAGTCCCGGTGCGAGTCTCTCGTAGACGAAATTGATGGTGTAGCTCGCGACCACTTGTGGATGGTTGACCTCCATATTTTGCCAGGGCCACCCACGCATCCGGTAGATGTGCCAGTAGAACTCGTCCGGGAAGCGCTTCGTCCAGGCCCCCAGCGTCGTGCGCACGAAGAGCTTCGCCACCGCCTCGCGAACCATGGGCATCGGCACGACGTAGGCACCCGTCTTGCGGATGGAGGGGATGACCTCCTTCGTCACCCACTTCCGCAGGCGTCGGGCTTCGGGCTTCCGGCTCCGGAAGGTGAGCGCCCAGACGCCGGACTCGCTGATGATGTTGAAGGACTGTGCGCCCTGGCCCGGCCGACCCTCGGCATTACCGAGGGTCGCCCTCTCGTCATCATCCAGACGGCCGATGGCATCGGAGGGGTTCGCGATGCCGAGCACGGCACACACGTCTGCGGCCACGAACCACGGCTCCCCGTCCAGCCCTACGACGGAACGGACCTTCTGCGACTCGAACTCGAACACCTGGACGCTGCTCGGTTTGCACTTTGACGACACGGGTACCTCCGCAAAGGACTGCTGACTGCACGGCGCCACCCGCGCCGAAGGGGACCGCCACTCCAGGTGAATTGCGGCACGTCCTACCTGCCGCCCCTGAACACTCGTATCCCTAGGGTATGTCTGGGCTCTCGTCCACTCTTTGGCGCACCCCAAGATGTAGTGGTCTGTCACGTACGTTTCGCCGATTTCCTACGACTCAAGTGCCTGCGTCAGCCTTGCCCAGACCTGTCGCACCGTCGAATTTCTTGCCCGCCCACCGGCGAAAACCGGGGGAGTCAGGCGACCTTTCAGGTTGGACAGCTTCGACAGTTATCCGGCGTCGCGTGCCCGCCGGGAATGCTCCAGGACGAGCCGGGCGTACCCGATGAAGTCCAGCGACGGGAAGCAACCCAACGCGTCACAGTGCGTGACAGCGCGCGAGGAAGAAGCGGGCGGCCCGCGCTGCACCGCCCGCGGCGAGGCTCAGCAGCGACGTGCTACGGGACCGGGAGTGGCAACGCCTCCTTGGCCAGGATGGCGAGTCCGATGGCGACCGCGAGTGCGACGTCGCGGGCGGTGATGGTCGGGCCCTCCAACCTCTCGGCGCGAGCGGAGTACTTCTCGGTCATCGTCCGCGCCTGGGGCGTGCCCTCAGTGACTCGGATGATCCACAGCTTCACCAGCTCGGCGCCCTTGTTCGTGGGGGCGCCCGGCGGCGGACGGCACCACTGCGCTTCGAGCGCACGGTAGTGGGCGAGCGCATCGGGCAGACCCGCGACGTCATCCGCAGAGAGGCCCGGCGGGGTGTTGAGCATCAGCTCCTGGACGAAGCCGGCCCCGAGCTTTGCCAGGCCGCACTGCGTGTCGTGCTCGGTCATGGCCGACGCGGAGGCCAGACCCACGCGCTTGCCGAACGCGCGGACGAGGTTGTCCAGGACGCGCTTGGAGTTGTTGAAGGTGATGCCCGAGAACGGCTGACGGAGGCCCGGGACTTCCGTGGTGCTGGTGAGCGGCGGGAGGCTGGCGAACGCAGGGAGCGACCAGAACAGCAGCGCGGCCAGGAGCAGCTGAAGCGTCTTCTTCATGGGGAACCTGTGGGGAGAGAGTGGGCGCGCCGGGACGGCTCACCGGCACGCGGGAGCGGGGGCGGGCCGCGACGACTGCGCGGCCCGCGACGTCAGGGGGCGAGTGCTACGGAGCCGGCGGCGGGACGGGGACGCCCAGCTCACCCTTGATGACCGTCTTCAGGACGGTGGCCTGCTCCAGGTCCTGGAGGTTGCCGCTGAAGATGTTGTGGGAGAGGACGACGTAGCTGGCGTCCTTGCCCACCTCGAGCGTGCCCAGGTTGCGGAGGCGCCTGGCTTCCGCGCTCCCGCGGGTGATGGCCTCCACGGCCTGCCGCACGGTGAGCCGCTCCTCCGGCCGGGCCTGCGTCACCATCCGGTGAATCTGCTTCAGCGGAGCCTCGGGAGACGCGAAGGTGTCCGCCCCGACGCCCATCACGAATCCCGCTTCCACGAAGGAGCGGAACCGCTCCGCGTCCGCCAGCTCACGCGGGTCGTGACGGAGCGCCATGATGTCCAAGAAATCCATGTGCTGCGGGTTGACGACGATGCCCGCGCCCACCAGCAGGAGCATGGCCCGCGTGGCGGCGTCCGTCATGGCGCCGTGCTCAAGGGTGAGGCAGGGCTTGCGTCCCGTCTCCAGCCACAGGGACACCGCCACCTCGGCCACCGTGCGCGCTGCGCGGCGCCCCCAGGCGTGAACCATGAGGCATTGGTCCGGCGTGGCCATCACGCTGCGCATGCGCGCTTCGAGCTGCTGGCGGGACAGGTCGAGACGTCCCTTCCAGCCCGGGCCGACGGACGGGCACTGGGTGCTGTCCACGTACGGCAGGTCCGTGGCCCCGCCGCACGCCGCGATGGCGCCGTCCGCGAACGCCTTGACCCAGCGGACACGCCCCTGGCGCGGATGCGGCGTGCAGGTCTCGGTGGCAGAGAGCGGAAGGCACGCGGTGTCCAGCTCGACGGGGTGCTGAATGCTGTCGCCCAGAGGCACCGTCTCGCCGGCATAGCCGTCGAAGGGGATGTTCAGCGCGTAGACGTAGCCCTGGCTCAGCGCCGTGTTCAACCACACCCGGTACTCCTCCCGCTTCGCCTCCACGGGGACGAGCGACGCGAGCATGCGGAAGAAGGGGATCTGCTGCATCTCCTGGACGTGGCCGTCCGGTGAGTCGTCCGGCATCCGCCCCAGGTAGCCGCTGTAGTAGTCCGGCGAGCCCGGCCCGGTGGACATCCCCACCGCGTCGAAGGCCGGGCCGTTGGCCGTCCCCCCGTGGCCCTCGCGCACCTGGAACATGAACAGCGGGTTGAGCGGCGCGGCCACGGTGAAGTCCGCGCGGGCGTTGAGCCCGTGCCCGCTGGCGAGGAACTCCGGCCCCACGAAGAGCGCCATGGGGGCGCCCGGGGGGAAGTAGTTCGCCGCGCAGAATGCCGCGGCGGTCAGCGCCTCGCTGTAGGACGGGTCCGTGTCGAGCTGTCCCGGCGCACTGAAGACGGGGCACAACTGGGTGTCCGGGTTCAGCGGCTTGAGGATGTGGTCATGCGCGCCCACGAAGCCAGGCACCACCGTCTGGCCCCGCTGGTCGTCCACCTGGGTGTTGGGGCCGACGTAGCCCCGCAGGCGCAGCTGCAGTTCGGAGCCCACAGCGATGATCTTGCCGTCCTTGATGGCCAGGGCCGTGGCCTCGACGGCCGCCGGGGCGCGCGCGGACGTGTGGATGTTGCCGAGGAGGACCTTGTCGGCCACCACCCTGGACGGGATGGGGGTGCGCTCGGCGAGCGCGGGAGAGGACGCGAGGCACACGAGTGCCAGCGCGGCATAGCGCGAGAGGAATGACATACAGCTCCTAGGGATTGGTGTTGCGGTTGTGGCTGGACGGAGTGCCGGCGCCGGGCTCGAACCGGTGCGCTGCCTTCGCAGCGGGGGCCCACTTCGCCCCGTCATCGGCAGGTGCTTCAGGTGCTACGTGCGTCGAGAACTGCGTGCGTCAGCTGCTGTCTGCGTGGTGCTCCGTGCAAAGGGCCCAGCGGAGCGGAGGGGAGTACCCCCACCCCGCTGGGCAGCGCCCAACGTCGGCGCCTTGAGAGGCCCCGCGCGGCCCAATGCCGGCGGGGTGAGGTGGGGCGGATCCGTCCAGCCCTGTGCTGGCCGCTCCCACCGACAAGGCCCGGCCCCACGATGGGACCGGGTTGCAACCACACGCGCTGCGAATCGGCTCCCCGGGCCGGGGAAACAGAAAAACGCGTGCGGCTGCGTAAAGGCCCGGCGGCACCATGCCGCCGGGGCGGCTCGTGCACGTTGGTGGCCGCGTCCTGAGGCGCGTCCCCGGCGGGTGCCGGCATGCACGTTCGCCGTCAATCGTGGCTGTACCAGTCGAAGCACGCGGGCCCGCCGTGCTCAGGGCAGACGCGGGCCCCTCCACAGGGGCACTCCTGCACAGTCGCCTTGGAGCAGCAGTCGACCTTGGGCTCAATCCTGGGCCGTGGTGGATCCGGCGGCTGCTCACCGCGCAGGGCCCGGAGGCCGGCGAAGTACTCCTGCCGGCTGGCGCGATGCTTCACGACGTCGGACGGGGGGCGGGGAGTGCGTGGCGAGCAGCCCATGTCAGGACTCCGCCCCTGGCTCGCGCGGAGCCTGCCGGCAGCGCACCTCCGCTTCTGCCTCCAGCGCGGTGAGGTTCTCGCGCATCGCCTTCGCCCAGCGGGCCCGGGGCTGCTCCAGCAGCTTTTCGTGCGCCAGGTCGATGGTCTCGCTCAGCTCGTCGTCGGAGAGGACGGTGGCCGTCTTCCCCTTGTGCGGACCGAACGCCACCACGGCGGTGAGGGCCGGCGCGGCGTGCTGCCCCGCGACGGGCTCGTGCTCGGCGCGCAGCTCCGCAGCGACAGGCTCCTCCTGCCGGTCCAGGTTCATCCCCACCGCGGCGACTTCCGCTGCCTCTCGCGTGGCCGTCTTCTCAGGCAGCGCGGGGGTGCCCACGCTCGGCGCGGCCGCAACCGTTCGCGCCGTCGTCTCCACCGTCACGGCGACCACCGGCTCCTCGGCGTACTCCTCGGCGGGCAGCTCCTCGCGGACGTACAGGCCGCCGAAGGCCTCCGGGTAGGCCTTGCGCAGCGCCGCCACGCGGGCGCACTTCTCAATCATCGTCGTGGGAATCTTGGCCCACAGGGGCGTCTGCTGGACGTAGCCGGCGAAGTCGAGCCACATCACCACCGGCAGCTTCCCGTCGCGCACCACCCGCGACCAGGCGCCCACGAGGGCACCCTTGCGCTTGGCCGGGTTGAAGCGGTGCACCACCTCGCCCTTGCCCTGGTCGACAACGATTTCATCCTCGGCGAACACGGCGCTCGCCTGGATGCCCTTGAAGTCCGGGAAGCGCTCCGCCCGGGCGAGCATGCCCGCCTCGGAGGGCTGGAACTCGTACTTCGTCACCCAGTTGGGCCGCTCGCGGTTGCCGATGTTCTGGCGGCGCGCGACGCAGAAGGCCTCCTTGAGGAGCGGGTCCAGGCCGCTGCGCGTGCACTGCTCCATGAAGAGGAGGAACTCGTCCTCGCTGATGCCTCGCGGGCAGATGGTCCGCTTCACCAGGTCCACCCGCTCCCGGTTCCAGCTGTTGTTGTTGGGGGTGCTTCCGTCCGGCATGGCGTGTCTCACTCGTAGTTCTCGCCTGCGGCCTGCTCGGCCCGGCGCAGTAGTTCGCGCTCCTCTGCCAACACCTCCTCTTCGGGGGTGCCGCAGTCCCACTCGAAGTCCTGCCGCCGGTGCCGTCCCTCGTGCCCGTCCTCGCGCTCGCAGAGCACCCAGCTCATGTCCGGATGCTCGGCATAGGCGGGGCAGGGTGTCGCTCGTGCTACCGGCATTCAACCCTCCAGGTCGAATGCCATACGTCATACTCTGCAAGTCTGACATTGAGCCGCTACGCTGCGGCGGCGCGCGTGCTGCCTTCCGCGCGCCGGTGCTGCGCTTGCCACACCTGCCGCTCCAGCTCGCTGCGCAGGTACACCTCGGCCGTGTTGAGCGTCGCCAGCTGGAGTCGCGAGCTGGTGGCGCGGCGCTGGAGACGCAGCCAGCGGACGAGCGTGGCGTTGCTGCCGTCGGGCATGCAGAGGGACAGCGCGTCCTCCGCCGCGTGCAGCTCCTCTCCCGTCCGGGCCTGCTGGGCCTCCAGCTCCCGCACCTGTCGCGCGAGGTCCGGCACGTTGCAGTCCGGCGGCGTCCAGCCCTCGCGAGCGAGGATGGCGAGCGCATCCGCCAACGCGTGGAGCGGCTTCACGACAGCCCCCTGCTACGGGCGAGGTCCGCCGCGATCCAGAGCGCCAGCGACGACGCCGTCTTGTCGAGCGTCTTCCACGCAGCGTGGACTTCGGGCGGCACCTCGTGCGTCTCGAAGTAGTCGCTCAGCACCTCGCGCGTCGTCTTCTCCTTCTCAGCCACGGACGTCCTCCTCCTGGGGCACCAGGCGCCCCGAGTCGTACAGCCAGCACCACAGCGAGGCGGCGTCCCCGCGGCGCACCACCTCGCCCATGCCGTCGGTGACGACGTGCCCGCGCCCCTCATCAGTGAGCGTGAGCCCCAGCGCGGCCACCGTCTCCGGCAGCGTCAGGCCGTTGACGCGCACCGGCTCGGAGGCCTGCGCCGCCGTAGCGCCCGGCACGGACGCGAGCGCCTCGCGGACCGCGTCCGGGCCGCGTCGGCGCAGCTCGCGGTCCACCCGCGTCCAGTCGCCAGCAAGCGCCCGGCGCATCAGCTCCGCCGGGGACAACGTCATGATGTCCGCGCGCTGCACTTGGTTGTTACGCGGGCGCACCTCTCCCGCTGCCATGCCGTTGGCCATCGCATCCTCGAAGGTGAGGGATCAGGACCGGCACGTGTCCGGTCCTGGAACAAGGCGGCCCCGTACAGGCGCTCCGCCCGAAGGCACTACTGAAACGCGTCCACCTGCTGACGTCCTCGCTGGCCACCCAGCTCGCGCCCGCCCATCCGCCCTCTCCCGTGTGGAGCCCCGTCCGTCCGCCATCAACGACTCGAACAATACTCATATTTGGTACCAAATCAAGGCATTGATAATAGGAGCATTAAAGGGTACCCATTATGGGCGCCTCGGGCTTGCGCCTGGGCGTTGCCTTCCCACCCCAGCGCACATAAGGAGGAGCCGATGGGCGCAGTCGCTGCCGTCGCCAAGAGAGGGATCCTGATGCCGGTTTTTGATGACACTGATCCGATGGACGAGATCACTCCGAGGAACGTGCGCTTTCCAAAGCGCATGTGGCTTCAGCTCACGGCCATCGCGAAGCGGGAGAAGGTGCAGGGCAAGAAGTCGCCCCTTACGCGGCGCGGGGTCTCCGCGAATGACGTCCTCTGGTCCGCTGCGGATTCCCTCGTGAAGGCCTACGTGGCTGAGCACGGGCCCCTGGTCCTTGAGGGCATGGAAGAGGATGACGGGGAGCCGGCTTCCGCCGAGCCCGTGAAGAAGAGAGCCCCTGGGCGCCCACCGAAGAAGAAGTAGCTCGGACAGTCAGGGAAGCGCCGTAGAGTCAGGTTGCTGGAGTCCTCTCCAGGCGGACGAGCAGGAGCACGAGATGGGCAAGGGCGTGAATACCCGCCGGGGTGGTACGTCGGACGCAACGCGCGGAGGTGGTGGTGCGAGTTCGGGAGAGCCGCGCGCCAACGAAGGTCGGCATGCAGGCCGACTGGGTGGGTACCATCTCAGTAGGTGCATCGAGAGAGGGACGACGCAGGGGGACGTGTACTTGGCTCGGGATGTCCGAACCGGGGAGCCCGCTCTTGTGGCGCGACCAACGGTGGGCGGGGGGCAGTTGCTCCCGTCTACACCCATGGAAGTGCTGGAGCAGTACCCCAGTGCCTCCCTGCAGGTCGTGTGGACGTCGTCAGAGTCTCCCGCGTACCGAGCGCTGAAGGTCCGGATCCCCAGTGCGGCCTCGCCCGCAAAAGTGGATGAGGAGCTGATGGCGGTGTCCGAGGACCTACCGAACCTGCTGGATCGAGCCCTGGAGCGAGCTGAGTTGCGCGAGCATCTGCTGTCGCCTCCGATCACTCGCGCGCAGCGCTGGCGAGGCCGGTGGCGTCGGTCAGCAACTCGTGCTCGTGACTTAACGGTCCGCCATTGGAAAGATGTGGCGTTGGGAACCCTAGTCGTGGCGTTCCTTGGGAATCTCGTGTGGCCTCACGATCAGCCGTCCCCCTCAGCAGAAGAGCGAGGGGGGGCCGCTGCTGAGAGCCGCGGGCCGGGCTCCGCCACGCTCACAACCGGGATTGCCGAAAGCGTCACGGAGGACGTTGAGGCCCCTGTTCTGCTTGTTGGCGTGGGGTCTCCTTTCATCGCTCGCGACATGCCGTCGAAGCCCTTCAAGGTCCAGCAGCGACCGCCGTGCCGTGGCAGCCAGAAGGAGATCAACGGAGGCTGTTGGGTGAAGGTGGACGTCGATGACGCACCGCCGTGCCCGGATGACCTCTACGAGTACAAGGGCGGCTGCTACGCCCCGGTGAAGCATGAGCCCGGTAACGGATCCTCGCGTTCAATTTCGCAGTAGCCGGCTTGCGTTTCGGCCACACTGGCAGTAACGATAGTTGAAGTTGTATCGCCGTACCCGCTGACCTTGACCAGTGGGCATCCCAAAGCTTCACCACAGAATTCACCGGTTGGTCGTGATGGGCTGACCGGTGATAGGGCCCTGCAACCGCGTGATGGTGCTGCAGGCGTGTCCGCGGGTTCCCGCTGGTGTGTCAAGGCACCAGCGGGGCCTGTTTTGGGGTCGCCATGGGTCACGGTCACTCACAGCACCACTTCGCTCCCGGCGCTTTCACGGTGCCCCCATCGACGTTCAGCGAAGGTGTGTCGGGCATGTCTCGCGGGCGTTCTCTAGGCGCCCGCGAGGCCTGTTTTTCTCGCAGCACTCCGCGATCTCGGACGGTGCGTCCATGGCATGCACCGCTGTCGCTCACGCCGCCGCACGAAGAGCGTCATGGCTCGCGCGCAGCGGTGGTGCGCTGTCGTCGGGACTTCCTCGTGACGGCGGCTAGTCCCGTCCCCTCCGCGCAGTCTCCCTGAACTGGCGCGCGGATTGCTCCTGCGCGCGCGTGCTCGACGCCGGTGTTCCGGCGTGGGGCCCTGTGCGGCCAGCGTGACAACCTTTCAGGTCGTTGTCAGACTTCAAACCTAATCTTTAGTTCAGTGCCGCAGTCGGTGGGGTGAGCGATGAGCAGCGAAGTGAGCAGCGGCAATGACATGGAACTCGAAGACGCGTGGGACGTGCGTCGGGCGGCGCAATTTCTGGGGACGAGCGACAAGACGATCTACCGGTGGGCTGCGGAAGGGCGTGTGCCCAGCTTCAAGATGGGCGGGCTGCTGCGGTTCAGCCCGAAAGCGCTCGCGACGTGGAGAACTCAGCAGAGCCGAGGCGGGGGCCAGTAGGGCATGGCCTACGTGTTCAAGCGGGGGAAGGCTTTCTACGCGGGCTGGGTCGATGAGTCCGGCACTCCCCGCCGCGAGGCGCTTCCCGCAAAGACGAAGACGGAAGCAAAGAAGCTCGCGGACGAGAAGGAGCTGCGCGCCTGGCGAGTCCGCCACGGGCTTGAGGAGGCGGCGGCACCGCGGCTGACGGTTCGTGATGGCATCGCTCTCCGGTTGGAGGCGCTGCCGACGGAGTACGCGTCGAAGGCGCGCCAGCGGCAGCTCCTGGCTCACATCGAACGGGCGATGGGCGCGCTTCAGCTGCAGGAGGTTCGCCCCCTCCACGTGCTCCGTCTCCTCGGGGGCTTGTCACACCTCGCCCCCCAGACGCGGGAGCACGTGAGGATGGCGGGGCAGGGGCTCTTCACGTTCCTTGGCACCAAGGCGAAGGTGTTCAAGGGCGACAACCCCTTCAAGGAAGCGGGCAAGGTCGATGTCCCGGAGCGCGAGCCCGGCTTCTTCACCCCGGAGCAGTTCGACCAGCTGGTGAAGACGATGAAGCCCCACCTCGCCGCCGCCGCGCTCTTCAGCGCGCTGACAGGCACGCGCAAGGCCGAAGTGCGGAAGGCCCTCAAGGACGACACCTTCATTGAGGAGCGCTACGTGCTGCTGCGGAGTCCGAAGAACCGCAAGGATCGCCGCGTCCCCATCCCGGACGTCCTCGTGCCGCTGCTGGAGCAACAGAAGCTGACGCCGGGCCGGTACCTTTTCTGCCGGCCGAACGGCAAGCAGTACAGCCACAACTGGCGCGTCCACGACGTCATCGCACGCGCGTGCGTCCGGGCGGGGCTGGTGCAAGGCGCTCGGCCGTACTGCTTCCGCAAGGCATGTGGGTGGAAAGGGGAGCAGTTGCCGGCGCGGAAGGTGATGGCGTGCCCGAAGTGCGGCCGCGCCGTGCGGTGGAAGCAAATTCCACTCTCGTTGCGCTTCAAGGAGCTGCGGTCGACGTACGCGACGCTCGGGTACGCGACCACCGGGGACCTGCACTTCGTCCAGAAGGTGCTTGGCCACAGCGACCCGAAGCTGACGCAGGCGCGGTACGCGCGCGCCCTGCCGGAGCGCCTCCTGCAAGGCGCCAACGCCGTCGGAGTCCTACTGGCCGGGGCCGTGAAGTCTGGGAGTCCAGTGGGAGAGAAAAGCGAGGGACGGCGAGCAACGCGGGGCACGGGCGAGAAACAGCACCACACGAAGACCTGAAGAAAAACGAGGAGATAGCAATGCCGAGCAAGCGTGGGCAGAAGCGAGAAAGCCAAGGCAGCGGTTTCCTAAACCGTAGGCCACAGGTTCGATTCCTGTCGGGGTCGCTGCCCTGCTTCCCAAGTCCCGGGGAGCAGGGCTTTCTTTTGTTTCGCGTCTGCTACCGAGTGCGCGTGCCTCAGGCGCCCCGCAGCACCTGCTCCAGCAGCGCCTGTCCCTCGGGCCACGGGCCCAGCTTCGCCGCGCTGTTGATGTGGCCCTTCGCACCGACCTTCACCAGCCGCGAGCCCCAGTCCGCGGCGAGGCCGGTGACGCGCTCCATCGTGATGTAGTTGTCGTCGGTGCTCGCCACGACGAGCGAGGGAAAGGGCAGCCGCAGGCGGGGCATCGGCGCGAAGCCCACCGTGCCCGCGGGAAACCCGGGCGCCTCGGTGTCACTGGGCGCGACGAGCAGCGCGCCATGCACCCGCCCCGCAGTCGACGGATGGGCCGAGGCCCAGTGCGCCACCGTGATGCACGCGAGGCTGTGGGCCGCGAGCACCACGGGCCGTGGCGCCGTGGAGACCGCGCGCTCCAGCGTGGCCACCCAGTCCTCGCGGCGGGGCGTGTTCCACTCCGCCTGCTCGACGCGCCTGCAGTCCGTCCGCTCCCGCTCCCAGAAGCTCTGCCAGTGCTCGGGCCCCGAGTTGTAGAGGCCCGGCAGAAGGAGGACGGTGGGAGCGGTGTCGATGGACATGGAGCCCCGGACGTTATCGGTGGTCCCAGTGGGGTCAAGGACAGCCGTGGGATGACTTGACGAAATGAACAGGCATCCGGGCGTGCAAATGCACACAGCACCCGGTGGCGCACCAAGAGGTGGGAGCGTATAGCTGCGCTGTTTCGCCAGCAGCCATGGCGACCTTCTTCAATCCCGAGGAGAGCCCATCCATGAAGAAGCGCAATGCCATCGCGGGTTGGAGCGCGGCCGCCAGTCTGGTCCTGGCCGCCAGTGTCACCGCGTATGCCCAGACATCGAAGGAGCGAAAGATGCCAGCCAGTGCCGCCCAGACCCAGAAGACGCCCCCCTCGTTCAACAGCCTGACGCCCGAGGGGTACAAGCAGGTCTCCACGCGCGACGTCACCGTCGATGGTGAGCGCGCCACCCTGACCCGCTTCGAGCGCCAGGACGGGCGCAACGCGGGGCTCGGCGGAGAGCACTACAGCCTGGTCGTCAACGGCGCCGGCCTGCTGAAGGGCTTCGCGCACATGGACCTGGCTTACGAGAGCGACAAGCTGCCATCCCGGGAGCGCACCCAGGAGATCGCCATGAACTTCCTGAAGGAGTTCGCGCCCGACCTGCTGCCTCGCATGGCGATCAGTTGGATCGAGCCCCATGGCGAGCCGGTCCGTGTCGCGCGCCAGGACCGCCCGGAGGTCATCACCGTGACGGGCATGAAGGTCAAGATGCGCAACACCGAGGACGGCCGCTGGTTCTGGGTCATCGTCGGGGCGAACGAGCGCGTCATGGTGTTCGAGCGCGACATCGTGTGGATCAACATGCCCGGCCATCGGCAGACGGAGAAGTGGCTGCACGACAACTGGCTGGCCGCGCAGGACTCGAAAAAGTCGGCGCGCTGAAGCACGGTGCGCTCCTTGCCCGGCTCCAACCCCGCCGCGGACAGCGGCGGGGGTAGAGCCGCGCCTGGCGCTCAGCCGCAAGTGCCGCAGTCGTCCTTGCAGCTCAGGGAGTCGTTCTTCTCCCCGCAGGCCTCGGTGGGCTGGCAGATGCCATCACCGCACTTGTAGAAGTTGCGCTCGTCCATCCGCGTGGTGAGGGGCTGGTAGGTGACGCCGTTCCAGGTGCAGGACCTGAAGAACGTCTTCGACGCGTCCATGACGCAGTGGCGCTCGCACCGGCCGACGTAGACGAGCGGTGCGCAGTGGCGGCGGTCGACCCCCTCCAATCCGGGCGGGTCTTCCGTGCTGGCCTCCTCCCCGGACGCGTCGGAGCCCTTGTCGTCCCGGCTGGCCATGACCGAGCAGGCGCGGGACGAACTCTCGCGAGGCTTGAGCCGGCCCTTGTCACGCCCCACGAAGGCGCCCTCGCCGCTGAAGAGGTTCCCGAAGAAGCAGGACTCCTTCCACTTGTACCGCTTCGCCTCCTCCTCCGTGACGGGAATGGCCAGGCCATCCGCCCGGAGCCCCAGCACGGAGATGGGCACCCGCATCCCGTACTTGTTCGCATGCGCCGTCAGGCACGCGGACACCACCTGCTCCTCCACCCGCGTGGCCGGCTTGCCCTCGGCCCAGGCCGGCGCCAGCCCCAACCCTCCGGACCAGGTGTGCGACTGGCCCGTGGTGGCGTCCGCGTAGGTGCGCTGCTGGCCTTCCGGGACGGCGCAGTGGACGACGTACCGCATCACCATGTCCGCCAGCACCGGATCCTCGCGGAACCAGGACACGAAGGCGCTGCTGGACAGCCCGTTGAAGGACAGGCCGTTGAACGACAGCCCGTTGAAGGACAGGCCGTTGAACGACAGGCCGTTGAACGACAGGCCATTGCCGCTCTCCAGCGACTGCTCCACGGTCCCCGTTCGCGGTGGTGACAGGTCCTGGAGTACCGGCGCTCCTGGCTCCGCGCTCACACCACAGCCCGCTGCGAACCACAGCATCGCGAGGCACGGCCACGCGCCTGAAGTGACACGAAACCGGGTTGCCTGCATCGCCACGAAGGTCATGGGCCTTCCCTGGAAAGGTGTGGAATGAGGGCAGGCGAAGGTGAGCAGGCGCGGCGATGAGCCCTCAGCACTCAATTAGCCTGAGTTCGAGACGCCCTGGGCCCCCCTGGCGCTCCGGGCTGAGGTCTTCATCCACTAACGACAGGGCTTACGTCATTCGAAGAACACGGAGCCTGGACGGAGGCACTGTGGTGGACGGTCTCCACCGTAACGGGCCGTCCTCACCGCGCGGCGACGCGCGTGCGCTTGAGGGCGCGGGACGCGGCGTCGAGGAACTCGTTGCTCGCCTCGGAGAGGTCCACCGCGCGGGCGTCCACCCAGCCCTGCAGGGAGTTGTAGCCCATGACCGCGGGGATGGCGACGAGCAGGCCGAAGGCCGTGGTGACGAGCGCTTCGGAGATGCCCGTCGAGATGGTACCGATGCCGCCCGAGTTCGCGGCGCCCATCTCCTGGAACGCGGTGACGATGCCGATGGTGGTGCCGAGCAGGCCCACGAAGGGGGCGGTGGAGGCCACGGTGGCGAGGTGGCCCAGGCCGCGCTTGAGGCTCTGGACCTCGCGCTGCGCCTGTCGCTCCAGGCTGCGCGCCACGGACTCCATGACCTCCTCACGACTGTCGGTGTCGGAGCTGCGGTAGGCCGTCAGCCCCGCGCGGATGGTCCTCCCCAGGTAGCCCACGTCCTTGCCCGCCTTCGCCTCGGCGGCGGCGTCGAAGTCGCCACGGGCGAGCATGGCGCCCAGCTGCGCGGCGTACCTGCGCGAGTGGCGGCGGGAGGCGCGGAAGACGAGCGTGCGCTCGGCGAGGATGAGGAGGGACACCATCGACATCACGCCCATGGCGATGACGATGAGCTGTGCGACCGGACCCATGTGGGTCCACAGACCCGCGAGTGTGAAGTTCATGGTGGGAACGAGACGCGCCTCCGTGCGCGTGGGCCACGGCGTGGCCCCTTGAGGGAACGGCGGGTGACGGGAACGGTGTCCAAGGTACGCAGGCGCATGGACGCGAGGGTGGGCTCGCGTCCATGCGTTGGTCATCGTTCCGTCATCGCGTCCGCCGCATGTCTGACATCACGCTCCGGAAGACGCTGCCCGCGTGACGGTGGATGTCCCAGCGCGTCGCCACGCTCAGCCCAGCGATCCACCCGCCTTCTCGGCGACCTTCCCCAGGATGTCGGTGAAGAAGGGCTCGGAGTAACCGGCCAGGAATGCCAGGAGGGCCAGCGTGGCTGTATTGAGTTGCGCGAGCCCTCCCACTTGAAGCAAGCCGGAGGTGAACACCAGGGAGAGGATCAGCGCCGCCGTGGCTCCAAGCACCGGCTGGGCCACGAACACGGTCCATGCCGAAATGAGTGCACGGATGCCCAGGGGCACCTCCTGGGGACGCACGTCGCCGGGACGCGGCGCTTCTCCCGCCCTGAGGGGCTGCTTGCTCAACTGGATCGCCCGGCTGAGCACACTGCCGACGGCACCGGCGAACAGGACCAGGAGGAGGAGGACCGACCCGATGGCCTCCGCCCACACCAGGGCGACGCTGAAGAGCGTCAGGAGGGTCAGGAGCACCGCCGCCATGATGAGCAGTTGCCGCTGTCGCAGCCGCATCTTGGCCCGGTCGCGCCGGTATTCGTGGGCCTGGGCTCGCCGCCGCTGGACCAGATATTCCCTGGCGCGGCCCATATCCAATGACTGCGCTCCCGTCGCGTCGTTCCCTGTCTCCGAGGCTGGATGCGCAGGTCGCAGCGACTCCGGCAGGTCCCGGGGAAACTCGTTGAGGATCAGCCGTCGCACATAGGGGTCGTCGCCCAGCCGCACCAGCATCACTTCCATCGCATCCGCCAGCTCCCAGGCATTGTTCGCGGACAATCCTCGGGGAGCAGCGAGTTGTGCCAGCAGGCAGCCGAGGAGCTCCTGGTTCTCCGGCAGCAGGCGGTCGTGCTCTTGCGCTACGAAATAGAGGAGGTCCTGGAGCTGGGTGGCGATCTTCTCCAGGTTCTTGGTCCTGACCGGATCATCCGTCGGCAACAAGCGGGCCCGACGTGAAACAGGATTCAGCGCGTTCAGGTGTTCGCGGATCTCCTGCTCGCGCTGGTGAAGCTGAGCGATCAACTCCTCCCGCGAGGGATGCCCGAAGTGGGAGGCCTCCACGTCGGAGGTCCCTGAGCCATTCCCGGTCATCTGCGTCATGCGTCGTCTCCGCCAGGAACGGATGCCGTGCGGAATCTCTGTCTGGAAGGAGGCGCCGGGTATTGCCCTGCGGTAAGGGGCTGCAATCCAGCAGGTGCTCTTGCTCGATGACTACATTGACGCTCACCACGCCTCCCCAAAGGTTCCCATGTCCTCGTTGTTTCTCCCGCTCCTGGGTGGAGCCCTCATCGGAGTGAGTGCTTCGTTGCTGCTGCTGCTCAACGGACGCATCGCGGGCATCAGCGGCATCGCCGGGGGGCTGTTCGGAGCCGCGAGCGGGGACCGTGGTTGGCGCCTGTCCTTCCTGGCGGGGATGCTGGGCGGAGGGCTGCTCCTGCGCTTCGGATGGCCTGGAGCGCTGGGGGCGCCCCACGTGTCCGGTCCCGGGTGGTTGGTGGCGGCGGGCCTGCTGGTCGGAGTGGGGACGCGTTTGGGGAATGGCTGCACCAGTGGCCATGGGGTGTGCGGCATCTCGCGGGGCTCGCGGCGGTCACTGGTGGCCACGCTCACGTTCATGGCCGCCGCCATCCTGACGGTCTTCGTCGTGCGCCACGTGCTGGGAGGTGCGACGTGAAGACCCTCCTGAGTGCGGGGCTGTGCGGCGTCCTCTTCGCGCTCGGCCTGGGGTTGGGCGGGATGACGCAGCCGGAGAAGGTGCTGGCCTTCCTGGATGTCGCGGGTCGGTGGGATCCCTCGCTGGCCCTGGTCATGCTGGGCGCGGTGGGCGTGCACGCCGTCTTCCTGTTGCGGATCCGTCGTCGGCCCGCGCCGGTGCTGGCTCCCCGGTTCGCGGCGCCTTCCCAGTCGAAGGTGGACCTGTCGCTCGTCGCTGGAGCGGCGCTGTTCGGCGTGGGGTGGGGGCTCGTGGGCTACTGCCCGGGCCCCGCGTTCACGTCGCTGGCCACGGGCGGACGGGATGTGTTGCTGTTCGTCGGCTCCATGCTGGCGGGGATGCTGCTGTTCGGCTTCTGGACGCGGGCCCGGGCCTCTGGCTGAGGGGGGAAGCGGGCGCGGGGACCGGCACCCTCACGCGGGGATCAGCGTCCGGGCGACATGCTGGATGTAGTCCGCGCGAGCGCGGCTTGAACTCAGCGTCTTGGGGCTGGCGATGACGAGGTGCAGGAGCCCCACGTACGTGGAATACGCCTGCAAGGCCCAATTGCGCGCCTCGCGGGCCGGCAGCCCGAGTGCACGGTACAGCTTCACCAGGTAGTCGAGGCGCCGCTGGGACACCCGCGCGAGCACGGGTTGGATGCGTGGGTCAGAAGCGGCGCCCGCGACGATGGCGACCTCAATCTTCCCATGCGGGCCCAGGTCGAACGTCAGCGCCAGCAACCGGTGCAGCCGCTGCCTCGGGTCCGGCAGGGCCTCCAGCCGTTGGATGAACTCCGTGGTCGCCAGCTGTTCCCAGCGCGCGAGCGCGGCCTGGAGCACGTCCGCGCGGTCCTTGAAGTGCCAGTAGAAGCCGCCCTTCGTCACCCCCAGGCCGCGGGACAGCCGCTCCACGGACAGGGCCTCCACGCCCTCCGCGAGGCTCCAGAGGGCGGCGTCCGCCCAGTCTTCCGCGGACAGGCCTGGGCCCCGGTGCCGCTTGCGGATGTCCTCGAGGCTCCGGAAGGGCGAAGGCTCCGGCGGGCGGGAAGTAGTGCGTCTCATCGTTGACCGCAAGTCTGGCGGACCCCCTCCCGGAGGTCCAGGGCGCATCCCCGGCGGACCGGCGCTATACGGTACCGTATCGGTATACGGTGCCGTATCCGATGACAGGAATAGGGGGCCGTGCATGCGGGTGACGACAGGGACATTGCTGCCGGAGGTGCTGCGGCCCTTCGCGCAGGGTGCGGACCATGTAGACGTGAAGACGGTGGAGTCGGCAGCCACGCTGCGCGAGTTCCTCGCGGCGCTCCTGTCGTACCAGCCCGCGTGGATGACGGCCCTGTACGGGGTGCGCGCCGGCTTCGTCCGGTTGCTCGGGATGCGCCAGCACGGGATGCCCCGGCCCCAGCACCTGCGCCCGGAGGACATCCCCATGACCCCTGGCAGCGCGGCCCTGTTCTTCACCGTGCGCCACGCGGAGGAGGAACACGTCTGGGTGGTGTCCGCGACGGACCAGCACCTGGACGCCACGCTCGCCGTCGTGATGGAGCCGGGCGGTGGACCCCGGCGGCGCTTCCACGTCGTCACGCTGGTGCACTACCGGAACTGGGCCGGGCCCGTGTACTTCAACGTCATCCGGCCCTTCCACCACCTCGTCGTCGGGGCCATGGCGCGCAGCGCGGCGCGCGCGCCAGGCCCGGCGTAGACGAGACAGAGGACCTCCCGTCGGGAACGAGCGTTCCTTCCGAAGTCATGGCTGCCCGAGCCGCCGTTCACCCGGCCGGAATGACCGTTCCACCTCAGGTCGTGACCGCCGGCCACCCGGTGGGCCCGGGCACACAGGGACGTGCTGACATCTCCGCGCATGTCCGAAGCCTCCGCTTCCTTCCGCGGCCCGCGGGCGCTGCTCCCGCTCCTGGTGCTGTCCTTCTGCCTCCCGGTGGCTGCCCGCGCGGAGGGCGCGCCGACCGACGGAGGCACCACCGCGCCCCTTGCCTCGCCGGAGCCCACGACCCCCGCCCTTCCCAGGGACTCGTTGGCAGCGCTGGAGCAGCGAATCCTCGGCAAGGGCTGCGAACCGAAGCTGCTCGGCGACGCGGGCCGCAGCTTCATCGAGGCGCAGCTCCTCTGCGATGCGCACCTGTCGTTCATCCTCATCCAGGCCGCGCTGGACGGGCACCCGGTTCCGGACACCCAGCGCCGGCTGAAGGCCCTTCTCGCGGATGCGCTCGGACGGGCCCGACGCCCCTTCAACGCAGATGGGGGTACGCACGTCGCGGGGTACACGCTCCCGCAAAGCGTCCTCTACCGGGGCTACGTGCTGCTGATGCTCGCGGGCACGGAGCGCGCCGGGCTCGCGGACGCGGAGTCCACCGCCCTCTTCGACGCACTGGCCGCACAGCTCGTGGAGGCGCTCTCGCGACAGCTCCTCCTGCCCAGCTTCGGGCGCACCATCTGGCCCTGCGACAGCGCTCCGGCCGCGGCGGGGCTGCTGCTGCACGGGCGGCTCCGGGGCAACGCGGACTCGCGGGCCGCGGGTGAGCGACTCGTCGCGCGCCTCATCGAATTGGCGGACCTGCCCACCGGTTTCCCCGCGAAGGTGGACGCGAAGGGGCGCCTCGTGGAGTCCACGCAACGCGGCACCACGCTGGCGTGGACGGGTGCCTTCCTGGCCATGGCCTCGCACCCGGCGGCACGGCGCTTCACGGCCACGCTGGTGGACGGCTACTGCGACCATCCCGCCGGCAGCGCCATGCCCCTCGCCGCCTGCCGCGAGTGGCCGCGCGGTGTGAAGGGCCCGGAGGACTCCGCCAGCGGCCCGCTCGTCTTCGGCGGCTACTCCCTGGGCGCGAGCGCGCTGGCCATCGCCGCCACCCGGCTGTCCAGCGAGCACGGGCAATGGCACCTCCACCTGCTCAATGCCGCAAGGGAGATGGGAATCGGCACCACCCTGGAACACCCTTGGAAACGCCCCCTGGAAGCCTCGCTCTATGGGTGGGGCACCACCGTGCGCCCGTGGTAGCGCGCAGCGGCGTAGTCGAACCCTCGGCAGGGAAGCCCGAGGGCTCGCGGCGCACGCGTCGCGAGGCAGGCCTTCAGCACCCTCGCGCGGAAGGCCCGTCAGGGGGCACCCGGCCGTCAGCGATGGCCCGCTCGACGAGCCGCAGCAGCTCGTCCATGTCGAAGGGCTTCTTGAGGTAGGCATGCGCGCCCTCGCTCAGGCACCGGCGGGCCGTCTCGCTGGACGCGTAGCCGGTGGCCACGATGACCTGGAGGCACGGGTGGCGCTGCTTCAGGGCCATCAGCGTCTCCACGCCGTCCATGCCCGGCATCTTCAGGTCGGTGATGACCAGGTCGAAGGGCTCCACCTCCGCCCGGGCGATGGCCGCGGCGCCGCCCTCCGCGGTGCGGACGTCGTAGCCCTCCAGGGCGAGGATCATCTCCAGCGCCTCGCGGATGTCCTCCTCGTCGTCGACCACCAGGATGCGGCCGCGCATCGGGGCCTCCTCTGGCGAGGCCTCGGTCACCCTTCGGCCCTGCCTGCCCCGACGGCGACGCACGGCACGTCCGGAGGCGCGTCCCTCGCGGGGAGCCACAGCCGCACCCGGGCCCCATGGCCCTCCTCGCTCTCCACGTCGACGGTGCCGCCCTGGCCCGTGATGAATTGATGGGCCAGCGCCAGGCCCAGCCCCATGCCTTCACCCGGGGCCTTCGTCGTGAAGAACAAGTCCAGGACATGCGGCAGCACCGCGGGGGGAATGCCGGGCCCGCTGTCGAGCACCTTCACCTCCAGGCCCTGCCGGTCGCCCCGCGACAGCGGCCGCGCCTCGACCCGCACCGTGGCGCCCGCGGGGCTGGCCTCCAGCGCGTTGGTCATCACGTTGATCAGGGCGGTCTCCACCTCCGTGGCATTCACGTGGACCCAGGGCAGGGCGGCCGTGGGGAGCCCTGGCTCCAGGCGCACCGCGCGGCGCTGGGCCTCGGGGCCGGCGGTGGCGAGCGCCCGGTCCACCAGCGTCCCCGCCGGGTACCATGCGCGCTTCACGGGCGTCTGCCCGGAGAACGCCTGCAGCGCCGTCAGCAGGCCCGAGCAGCGCTGCGACTGCCGCTCGATGGCGACCAACGCCCGGTGCAGGAGCTTGGGGTCCACCGCGTGCCGGGCCAACAACTGGGCGTTCATCCGGATGGCGGCGAGCGGGTTGTTCAGCTCGTGGCAGAGCCCCGCGACCAACGTGCCCACCGCGGCCTGCCGGGCGCCCTCGACGAGCTGCGCCTGCGTGTCGCGCAGGGTGTGCAGCGTGGCTTGCAGCTCGCGCGTCCGGGAGTCCAGCTCTACGTAGACGCGGTGGAGGCGCTCGGCGGCGCGCACCCGGGCCTTGAGCTCCGCCGGACCGAAGGGCTTGCCCAGGTAGTCATCCGCGCCCGCGTCCAGGCCGTCCACCACGTCATCGCGACCGGTCTTCGCCGTCAGCAGCAGGAGGGGCACGTCCCGGAACCGGGGGTCGGCCTTGAGCCGCGCGGCCAGCTGCATGCCGTCCACCTCCGGCATCATCACGTCCGACACGATGACGTCCGGGCGGCGCCGCTGCACCGCGTCCCACGCCTGCTGGCCGTTCTCCACCAGCACCAGGTCATAGCTGTCCGCGAGCAGGTCGGCCAGGTACGCGCGCATGCCCGGGTTGTCTTCGGCGATGAGCAGGTGCGGTGCGTCGCGTGCGGGCCTCCGGGACTTCGCCTGGGATGGAGGCGGTGTCTGGAACTGCTGGAAGTAGGCCTGATGCGAGGCGGAGGGCTGACGCTCCTCCAGGCCCGCGTCGGTGGGGCGCACCGGTTCCGCCGGGAGCCGCACGGTGAAGCGAGCCCCCTTGCCGGGCTCACTCTCCACGCGGACGTGGCCGCCCATCAGCTCCGTGAACTCCTTCACGATGGCCAGGCCCATCCCCGTGCCCTCGTGCCGGCGCGTGGCGGAGCCGTCGAGTTGCTGGAAGCGCTGGAAGATGACCTCCTGTCTGTCTTTGGGGATCCCCGGCCCGGTGTCGCTCACGGACAACTCCAACTTCCCCTCCACACGTCGCAGGCGGACGGTCACCTGTCCTTCCGCGGGGGTGAACTTGAGGGCGTTGCCCAGCAGGTTGAGGACGAGCTTCTCGAACTTGCGCCCGTCCAGGAGGAGGGTGGCGAGCGAGGCGTCAGGCTCGAAGCGCACATCAATCCGCCGCGAGCTTCCCGCGGGCCGGGCATCCTCCACGATGCCCGCGACCAGGGCGGAGACGTCCACGGGCTGCGGGTCCACCGAGAGCTGTCCGGCCCCCAGCTTCTGGTGGTCCAGGATGTCGTCCACGAGGTGGAAGAGCCGCACGGCGTTGCCGTGGATCCGCTCCAGCGCGTACCGGGTGCCGTCGGACAGTGCGCTGGTGGAGGAGGCGAGCAGCGCGCCCAGCGGGCCCAGGATGAGGGTCAGGGGCGTGCGCAGCTCGTGGCTCATGACGGTGAGGAATTCGTCCTTGGCGCGGGCAGCCTCTTCAGCAGCCTGCTTCGCCGCCTGGAGCTCCGTCTCCATCCGCTTGCGCCCGGTGATGTCCACGTAGATGCCCAGCAGGCCGGTGACGTGCCCGGCCTGATCCCGGATGGGGACCTTGCTGGTGAGCAGCGTTCGCTGGGTGCCGTCGGCGCGGAGCATCGGCTCCTCGATGTCATGGAACGCCCGGCCCTGCTCCATCACCTCGCGGTCGACCTGGACGAAGAAGTCCGCCTCCTCGCGCTTCTTCCACACGTCGTAGTCGCTCTTGCCCACGAGGTGTTCGAGCGTGCGCATGCCGGTGTCGTTGAGGAAGTTCTGGTTGCCGCCCAGGAAGCGCCCCTTCCGGTCCTTCCAGAAGACCGCGTGGGGCACGTTGGCGATGACGTACTGAAGCACCGCCTGTTGATGGCGGAGCACCTGGATGGCCCGCTCCCGCGCGGTCACGTCGAAGGCGATGCCAATGCCGCCGGTCACGCTCCCCCCGTCATCGCGCAGCGGGGTGTAGTGCACCTCGAACCACGTCCCGTGCACGCCCCCCACCGCGGAGACCTCCTCACCCGCCAGCACGCGGTGGACGCTCTGGATGATCCAATCAATGTCCGCGTAGACCTTGAAGATGGACTCACCGACGAGCTCGCCCTGCGCCTTCCCAAGGCCCTCGACGCCCTTGCCTTCGGACACCGTGAGGATGCCCTGCGTGTCGAACGCGAACAGGAGGACGGGTGTGTGGTCCAGCACCAGCCGGAGACGTCGCTGTGCCTCCTCGAAGGAGTTGGGATCCCCACGAGGGCTCCCGCGCGCGTGCTCCAGGGAGACGTCGCGCACGAAGAGCCATCCCTCCCCGCGTCGCGGATGAAGGCGCACCTCCAGGCTCCGTCCGGAGCTGGCGCGATGCGCGACGAGCTTCGCGGGCTCCCCCCGGGCGAGCGCACGGAGGAGCGCTGGCTCGTCGAAGAGGGACTCCAGCGTTCGGCCCAGCAGCTCGGCCCGGGGGCGCTGGAGGAGGCGCTCGGCGCCCGGGTTCACCGCCTGGACCTGCCCCAGGGAGCTGACCGCGATGACCCCGTCGTCCAGGGCCTCCGCGAGCTCCCATGCGGACGCGCCCTCCAAGCCGCTGGCCTGAAAGGTCAGATGGGGCAGGGTGTCGTCACAGGGGTGCTGCGCCATGGCACGGGGCCTCAAGGGTGTAGGCAAAAGCTACGCATGTGCCCGCGCTGGAGCCATGCGACCCGTGCCCGGCATCCCGCGCCGCCGCGGCGAGCCGGAGGGCCTGGGCCCGGCCGCTTCTCCACGTTCGCGCCAGGACGCGCGAGGGCCTCCCCTCCGGACCTACCGCCCCGTCACTCCAGGAGTCATCCCGGAATGACCTAGAGTGAAGCCG
>NZ_RAWA01000369.1 GCF_003611675.1 Corallococcus sp. CA053C | reverse complement strand
GCCCCGTCCCCCGTCCGAGCGGGCAGCCGCGACGTTTTCCCGCCCACGGCATCCATCACGCTATTGTGACGCAACGCCCCATGGATGATCTGAACACCCGACTGGTTGCCACCCTGCTGGAGGCGCGGCAGCGCCACTGCTTCCCCCCGGACGTGCGCAAGGCGGCGCCGGAGTTCGTCGCCCAGGTGCTGGGGCTGCTCTTCCCGCACTTCGCGGAGCGGCTGGAGTGCAACGCCGCGGCGGTGCGCCGGGACGTCACCGCGGTGGAGGCGAACCTCCAGCGCATCCAGGGGCTGCTCGCGCCGCACTACCCCGTCACGGACGCGGACCTGTCCACGCGGTTCATGGCGGGCCTTCCGGACATCTACGACTGGCTCCAGCAGGACGCGCGCGCCATCTTCGAAGCCGACCCCGCGGCGCGCAGTGTGGACGAGGTCGTGCTCACCTACCCGGGCTTCTACGCCATCGCCATCTACCGCGTGGCGCACTCGCTGCACCGGCTGGGCTTCCCGCTGCTGCCGCGCCTGCTCACCGAGTACGCGCACCAGCGCACCGGCGTGGACATCCACCCGGGGGCCACCATCGGCCGCAAGTTCGTCATCGACCACGGCACCGGCGTCGTCATTGGCGAGACGACGGTGATTGGCGACAACGTGAAGCTCTACCAGGGCGTCACGCTGGGCGCGCTGATGGTGGAGAAGGCCCTGGCGGACAAGAAGCGCCACCCCACCATCGAGGACGACGTGGTGGTCTACGCCAACGCCACCATCCTCGGCGGCGAGACGGTGGTGGGCAAGGGCAGCATCATCGCCGGCAACGCGTGGCTCATGCAGAGCGTGCCGGCACAGTCCGTCGTCACCCGTCGCAGCGAGGTGCGTCCGCGCCACGGCGACGAGGGGCTGGACGTCCTCGACTACCAGATTTGAGCACCCCCACGCAGTGACCTTCCCCGCACAGGAGACGCCATGAAAGTCGACAGCATCCTGCAGACCATTGGCAACACGCCGCACGTGCGCATCAACCGGCTGTTCCCCTCGCGCGTCACGGTGCACCTGAAGCTGGAGCGCGCCAACCCGGGCGGCAGCATCAAGGACCGCATCGGCATGGCGATGATCGAGGACGCGGAGAAGAAGGGCCTGCTCAAGAAGAACAGCGTCATCATCGAGCCCACCAGCGGCAACACCGGCATCGGGCTCGCCATGGTGGCCGCGGTGAAGGGCTACAAGCTCATCCTCGTGATGCCGGAGTCCATGAGCATCGAGCGCCGCCGCGTGTTCGCCGCCTACGGCGCCACCTTCGACCTGACGCCGCGCGCGCTGGGCATGAAGGGCGCCATCGCCCGCGCCGCGGAGCTCGTCGCCCAGACGCCCAACGCGTGGATGCCGCAGCAGTTCGAGAACGAATCCAACATCGCCATCCACAAGCGCACCACCGTCCAGGAGATCCTCAACGACTTCCCGGAGGGGCTGGACTACCTCATCACGGGCGTGGGCACCGGCGGCCACATCACCGCGTGCGGGGAGCTGCTCAAGGCGAAGTGGCCGAAGCTGAAGGTGTTCGCGGTGGAGCCCGTGAAGTCGCCCGTCATCAGCGGCGGCGCCCCGGGCCCGCACCCCCTCCAGGGCATCGGCGCGGGCTTCATCCCCAAGAACCTGCACACCGACGTGCTCGACGGCATCATCCAGGTGGATGAGAAGGACGCCTTCGAGTTCGCCCGCCGCGCCGCGCGTGAGGAGGGCATCCTGGTGGGCCCCTCCTCCGGCGCGTCGCTGTCCGCGGTGAACCAGAAGCTCGCGGAGATGCCGGACGGCAGCCGCGTGCTGTCCTTCTGCTACGACACCGGCGAGCGCTACCTCTCCGTGGAGAACCTCTTCCCGGCGCAGTAGCGCCCCCGTCGGGAAGGTCCGGGTGCGGGCCGTGCGCCCCACCCGGGCGATGGACTCCACGCAGCCGCCGACATTGAAGGCCCGACTACAGGACGACGAGCAGGCCGAGCGACGCCGTGGGGTACACGGTGCGCAGGCCCAGGTTGCCCGTGCCCACCTGGAGCTCGCGCACGTCGGTGAAGGTGAAGCCCGGACCCGCGCGCGCCGACAGGCCCACGCGCCCGGAGCCCGGCCGCCACATCAGGCCCAGCGTCGGCTCCACGAACGCCGTCGTCGTGTAGTCCTTGGTGACGGGCGACGCGACGGTGGCCCGCGCGACGAACTCCTCCATGCCCACCGCCAGCCCCAGGAACGGACGCACCGTGCCGTCCGCCAGGAAGGCCAGCGTGTAGCGGCCGTCCACGCCCACGCCGAAGTTCAACTTCACGTCGCCGCCCTGCACGCCGGTGAAGCGCGCCTTCGCGCCCAGCGACCGGTTCCACGAACCCGCGCGCCCCAGCAGGCCGAACGCCAGCCGCGAGTCGCGCGACGGCGACACTTCCGCGCGGATGCCGTACAGCGAGCCGTCCAGCGCGGGCGGCGTCAGCTCCAGCAGGAACGCCCCGCGCCGCTGCTGCTCCTGCCCCGTGGACGTGCGGCCCACGTCCTGGGCCAGCGCCGGCACCGACAGCAACGACACACCCACCGCCACCGCCGCCTTCACCCACCGCATCGACCGCTTGGACTCGACTCGCATGGCCCGTCTCCTTCGGTTTAGCCGGACGACTAATTTAGTTACACGACTAACTAAGACCGGTGACGCGGGTTGTCAAGCCGCTGTCTGGAAGGTCCGTGCATGGCCCTTGCGGGGTGGGAGTGGGTGCCCTATGGGTCTGGGATGCCGCCCACCCGCCGTGGCAAGCACGCCGCCCCCACCGCACCGGAGCCCGACGCCCGGGCGCGCCTCATCACCGCGGGCCACCGCATCCTCGCGGAGCGCGGCTATGACGCCACGACGGTGAAGGAGGTGGCGCGCGAGGCGGGGGTGAACCAGGGGCTGGTGCACTACTACTTCGGCAGCAAGGACGCGCTGCTGCTGGCCGTCACGCAGGAGGCGAGCCGCCAGTACATGTCCGAGCTGGAGCGGCTGCGCGCGCAGACGCCCGTGGAAGAGCTGCCGGAGGTCGCCTTCGCCTGGGGTGAGAAGCTGGTGAAGGAAGCGCCGGAGGTCTGCCGGCTGCGCTACGAGCTGTTCGCGATGGGCCTGCGCAACCGCGAGTTGACGCCCGCCGTCGCGCAGCTCTTGAGCCAGGGCGACAGCGAGATTGCCCGCACCGTGGCGCACGTGCGCACCGGCCACGCCCCGGCCGCCGAGGACTCGCACTACGCCATCATCCTCAAGGCGTGCGTGGACGGGCTCGCGCTGCACCACCAGCTGGACAAGAACTTCGACCCGCTGCCGGTGTACGCGCTCCTGCGCCGCATCATCCTCGCGAGCATCGAGCCGCCCGCCCCGCCCCGTCCGCCCGCGCGCAAGCCGAAGGCCCAGGGACGGCGCGCGACGCCGTCACCGCGTGCGCGCAAGGCCCCGCGAACGCCCCGGCGCTGAGCGTCGTTTCCGGACGGGGCGCACCACCTCCCCGGTGAGCGCGAGCAGCTCCGCGCGCAGCCAGCGGCTCTTCGGGTCCTCGTCCACCTGCCGGTGCCAGTACAGGTGCAGGTCCACGGGAGGCAGCGCCAGCGGCATGGGCAACAGGTGGTTGCCCAACCCCGCGTTGAGTCCCTCCGCGTGGCGCCGGGGCATGGTGAGCAGCAGCTCCGAACCGGTGACGATGCGGCACGCGGCCTCGTAGTGCTGACAGCGCACGGCCACGTCGCGCTGGTGGCCCAGGCGGCCCAGCATCAGGTCCTCGAAGGGCAGGCCCGTGCGCCGCGACGAGACGGCGACGTGGCGCGCGGACAGGTACGTGGCGGAGGTCAGCTTGCGGCGCCGGGCCGCGACGACGCACAGCTCGTCCCGCAGCAGGACGGCATGCCGCAGGTCCGGCCCGGTGGGCTGCGCCACGTCGATGGCCAGGTCCAGCCGCCCCGACGCGAGATCCCTCTCCAGCTGCGTGCGCTCCAGCCGCACGCTGGTGATGCGGGCCTCCGGGGCGCGGGTGCGCAGGCGCTCCACCCACGCGGGCAGCAGGGACGGCTCCAGCACGTCGTTCATCGTCAGCGCCACGTGGAGCACGTCGCGCGCGGGCTCGAAGTGCCGGGTGCGGTGCACCGCCTGCTGGAGGAGCGCGAGCGCGTCGCGGATGCCGGGGGCCAGCCGCTCGGCCAGCGCCGTGGGTGCCACGCCCCTGCCCTCCCGGACGAAGAGCGGCTCGCCGAGTTGTTCGCGCAGTCGGGAGAGCGCGTGGCTCACGGCGGACGGGCTCAGGAACAGCACCTCCGCGGCCCGCGCCAGGTTGCGCTCGCGCAGCACCACGTCGAACACGCGGAAGAGGTTGAGGTCGAGCGCCGGGCGGACCGCTGAATCCTGAACAGGGTTCATGAGGACACATGACCAACATTCAGTGGCTTCATCAACCCGGCGGGGCGCAGGATGCCGCGCATGGACTTCCAGCCCTCCGCCAGGACGACCGAATACCTGGAGCGCGTGAAGCGCTTCATGACCGACCACATCGAGCCGGTGGAGGGCGCGTACATGCAGGCCCTGCACGCGATGGAGGCGGGCGGGGACTGGCGCCAGTGGAAGGTGCCGCCCGTGATGGTGGAGCTCAAGGCGCGCGCGAAGGCGGAGGGGCTGTGGAACCTCTTCCTCCCGGACGCGAAGCTGGGCGCGGGGCTGAGCACGCTGGAGTACGCGCCGCTGGCGGAGCAGATGGGCCGCAGCTTCATGGCGCCCGAGGTCTTCAACTGCAGCGCCCCCGACACCGGCAACATGGAGGTGCTCTGGCGCTACGGCTCCCCCGAGCAACAGGAGCAGTGGTTGAAGCCGCTGCTCGCGGGCGACATCCGCTCCGTGTTCTGCATGACGGAGCCGGACGCCGCGTCGTCGGACGCCACCAACATGGCGGCCACCGCCGTGGTGGACGGCGACTCGGTGGTGCTCAACGGCAAGAAGTGGTGGTCCAGCGGACTGGGCCACCCGAACGCGAAGGTGGCCATCTTCATGGGCCTCACCCCGGATACGGGCGCGGACCGCCACCACCGGCACTCCATGGTGCTGGTGCCGCTGGACGCGCCGGGCGTGGAGATCGTCCGCATGCTGCCGGTGTACGGCGAGCACGATGCGCCGCATGGCCACGGCGAGGTGCACTTCCACGACGTGCGACTGCCGCGCTCCGCCCTCATCTCCGGGCCGGGCATGGGCTTTGAAATCGCGCAGGGCCGGCTGGGGCCGGGCCGCATCCACCACTGCATGCGCTGCATCGGGGCGGCGGAGCGAGCGCTGGAGTTGATGATCGACCGGGGCATGAGTCGCACGGCGTTCGGCAAGCCGCTGCTGAACCTGGGTGGCAACCGCGAGCGCGTGGCGGAGGCGCGCATCGCCATCGACCAGGCACGGCTGCTCACGCTGTACGCCGCGTGGAAGCTGGACGACGTGGGCGCGATGGGGGCGATGACGGAGATCTCCGCCATCAAGGTCGTGGCGCCCAACGTGCTCCAGCAGGTGGTGGATGATGCCATCCAGTTGCACGGCGGCGCGGGTGTGTCGCGCGACACGCCGCTCGCGGGCTTCTTCGCCCAGGCGCGCAGCCTGCGCATCGCGGACGGCCCGGACGAGGTGCACAAGGGCGTCATCACCCGCATCGAGCTCGCGAAGCGCGGCTTCTCCCGGGGGAGCTGAGCCGTGACGACCCCGGTCTCCATTCCGCTGGACGAGGGGAAGGCCGTGCGCCCCGGCGAGGCGCTGGACGTGGCCGCCGTGGACGCGTGGCTGAAGGCGCAGGTGCCGTCGTTGTCGGGCACGCCAGAGGTCACCCAGTACACGGGCGGCGCCTCCAACTGGACCTACCGCCTCAAGTACGAGAACCGCGACCTCATCCTGCGCAGGCCGCCCGCGGGCACCAAGGCGAAGTCCGCGCACGATATGTCGCGTGAGTACACGGTGCAGCAGGCGCTCAAGCCCGCGTACCCGGTGGTGCCCACGATGGTGGGGCTGTGCCAGGACCCGGCCGTGCTGGGCGCGGAGTTCTACGTGATGGAGCGCATCCCCGGCCTCATCCCGCGCAGGCACCTGCCCAAGGGGCTGAACCTGGACAAGGCGCGCACGCGCCAGCTGTGCCTCAACGTCATCGACAAGCTCATCCAGTTGCACGGCGTGGACGCGCAGGCGGTGGGGCTCACGTCGCTGGGCAAGGGGCCGGGCTATCCGCAGCGGCAGATTTCGGGCTGGTCCGACCGGTACGAGAAGGCGCGCACCTGGAACGTGCCCCGGATGCGGTACGTGCGCGACTGGCTCTCCGCGCACGTGCCCCCGGACATCGCCACGTGCGTCATCCACAACGACTGGCGCTTCGACAACGTGGTGCTCAAGCCGGAGGACCCCACGGAGGTCATCGGGGTGCTCGACTGGGAGATGGCCACGCTGGGTGACCCGCTGATGGACCTGGGCAACACGCTGGCCTACTGGGTCCACGCGGATGACAACCTCTTCCTGCGCTCCACGCGCCGGCAGCCCACGGACCTGCCCGGCATGCTGCGGCGCGAGGAGGTGGTGGCGTACTACCTGGAGCGCACCGGCCTGAAGCCCGCCAACTGGACCTTCTACGAGGTCTACGGCGTGTTCCGGCTCGCCGTCATCGTCCAGCAGATCTACTACCGCTACCACCACAAGCAGACGCGCAACCCGGCGTTCAAGAACTACTGGCTCATCGCGAACTATCTGGCGTTCCGCTGCCGCCAGCTCATCAAGAAAGCGGGCGGCTGATGGGCGTCGTCTATCTGGTGCGGCACGGGCAGGCGTCCTTCGGCGCGGCGGACTACGACAAGCTGTCGGACATGGGCGTGGAGCAGGCGCGCGTGCTGGGCGAGTCCCTGCGGCAACGCCTGCCGCGCGTGGACGTGGTGGTGACGGGCACGATGCTGCGCCACCGGGAGACGGCGGCGGCGTGTCTCCAGGGGCTCGGGGTGGAACTGGAGCCGAAGCGCATGGCGGGCTTCAACGAGTTCGACCACGAGGAGGTCATGGTGCGCCACACGCCGCGCTACGCCGACGCGAGCGTGCTGCGCGAGGAGCTGGCCACGACGAAGGATCCGCGCCGCGCGTTCCAGGACCTGTTCACCCAGGCCGTCGCGCGCTGGGTCCAGGGCGGGCACGACGGCGAGTACAAGGAGTCGTGGTCCGGCTTCAAGGCGCGCTGCCTGGAGGCGATGAACGCGCTGGTCGCGGCGCTGGGCCCGTCGAAGACGGCGCTGGTGTTCACCTCCGGCGGTCCCATCACCGCCGTGAGCCAGGACCTGCTGGGCATCCCGGATGAACATGCCTTCCGGACCAACTGGACGCTCGCCAACTGTGGAATGACGAAGGTCATCTACAGCGAGCGGGGCCGGTATCTGTCCACGCTCAACGAGCACGGCCACTTCGAGGGCCCGCACCGGGCGCTCATCACCTACCGCTGAGGTGGGGGCTCGCGTAGCGTGGGCCCATGACGCGGTGCCTGCTCAACATCGACCTGGGGGAGCTGCCCGGGGAGGACGAACAGCTCTACGCGCTCGCGCACCTGGCCAACATCGCCTGCGGAGGCCATGCGGGCGACGCGGACTCCATGCGGCGTGCCCTGGAGCTGTGCGAGCGCCACGGCACGCTGGCGGGCGCGCATCCGTCCTACGCGGACCGTGAGGGCTTCGGGCGCAAGGCCCTGGACGTGTCACCGGAGGTGCTGCGCGCGCAGGTGGCGGAGCAGTGCGGTCGGCTCGTCGCGCTGGCCCGTGAGCGCGGTGTGCCGGTGCGGCACGCGAAGCCCCACGGCGCGCTGTACCACGCGGCCAATGCGTCCCCTGCGCTCGCGAGGGCGGTGGTGGACGGCGTGGTGGAGGCGCTGGGCACGGAGGTCACCCTCGTGGGTCCCGGCACGGGCGCGCTGCGCGAGGCGGCTCAAGCCTCGGGGCTTGCGTACGCGCGCGAGGGGTTCGCGGACCGGGGCACGCTGCCGGACGGTTCGTTGATTCCGCGCGGGCAGCCCGGCGCGGTGCTGACGGACGTGGCGAAGGCCCGCGAGAACACGGTGCGGCTGGCCACGGGCGGAGCGGTGGACACGCTGTGCGTGCACGGAGACACGCCGGGGGCGGTGGCGCTGGCCCGCGAGGTGCGCGCGATGCTGGACGCGCTGGAGCGGCCTCCGGAGCCGCTGGGTGACAGCGCGCTGCGGCTGACGCTGCCGGAGGGCGTGGACCGGAGACAGGCGCGCGAGGCCCTGTGCTCGCTGCCGGGCGTGATGGACGCGGTGATCACGGAGGCGCATGCCTGCGTGTACTTCGACCCGACGACGCCGCCCGAGGATGCATCGCTCGTGCTGACGCGGCTGCGGGTCACGCCCACGTCCGTGTCGGAGCGTCCGCTGATCCGCATCCGTGTCCGCTACGACGGCGAGGACCTGCCGAAGGTGGCCGCGCACGCGGGCCTGTCGGTGGAGGAAGTGGTGCGCCGTCACACGGCCCGCGAGTACACGGTGCGCTGCGTGGGGTTCCTTCCGGGCTTCGCGTACCTGGGAGACGTGGATCCGAGCATCGCCTGTCCACGATTGGCCACGCCGCGCACGAAGGTGCCAGCGCTCGCGGTGGGCATCGCGGGAGAGCGCACGGGGGTGTATCCGTTCGCATCGCCGGGAGGATGGAACCTCGTGGGCACGGCGCTGGACTTCACCGCGTTCGACCCGACGCGCGGCGCGGTGATGCAACTGGGTGACCGCGTGCGCTTCGAGCGGGAGGACGGATGAGGGCCTGGGTGATAGCGCCAGGCTCCGGCGCGCTCGCGAGGGTGCCATGCGCAGGGCGCGGCCAGATGGGGCGGAGTTCCCTCGTGACGATGCAGCGGGAGGATGGATGACGGCCTGGGTGGAGGTAACGGGCCTGAACGCTCCCGCGACGGTGCAGGACGGTGGCCGGCCGGGACACATGCACCACGGCGTTCCACCGGGCGGCGCGTGGGTGCCGGAGCTGTTGGCCGCGTCCAACCGCGCGGTGGGCAATACCTCCAACGCCGCGGCAGTGGAGGCCCACGGACGACTGGAGCTGCGCGCCCTGGGCCGCGACGTGCGCGTCTCCGTGGATGGTGCGCCCGCGCAAGTCCTCGCGGACGGAGCCACGCTCACCGTGCCCGCGCCCACGCGGTACGCCGTGCGCTACGTGGCCGTGGACGGCGCGCTGGCCGTGCCTGAAGTGCTGGGCGGACGCGGCACGCTCTGGGTGGCCCGCCTGGGCGGCTGGGAAGGCCGTCCCCTTCGCACCGGAGACCGCCTCCCCATCGGAGCCCCGGGCACACCCCAGGAGCCCTCGGACGCGGACCTCCAGCGGCTCGCGGAGGCCCTGGACCCTGCCGCACCCCTGCGGGTGCTCCTGGGCCCCGACACCGCGCGCTTCGGCGATGCGGCCGTGGCGGTCCTCCTGGGCAGCACCTTCACCGTGTCGCCCGCCAGCGACCGCGTGGGACAGCGGCTGGACGGACCGCCCGTCCCGCACGGCGACGAGGGCGCGGGCACGTCCCGGCCCATGGTGCGCGGGGCCGTTCAAATCACCCTCTCGGGTGCGCCCATCGTGCTGGGCCCGGACCACCCCACCACCGGGGGCTACCCGTTGATCGCCGCCCTCATCCGCGCGGACTGGGGCCGCCTCGGGGCACGCCGTCCGGGCGCGCCGGTGCGCTTCCAGGCCGTCTCCCTGGAGGAGGCCCGGGACGCCTGGAGGACCCATCCGCACGGGCCGTGAAGGCAACTTCGGGCCCGTCCGGCCGATACTGAAAGCATGAGCCCCCCGAAAATCGGAC
>NZ_RAWA01000368.1 GCF_003611675.1 Corallococcus sp. CA053C | reverse complement strand
CCCCCGGCGCTCGTGCTGCCCCGCCGCGTGGCGCCCGCCACGCCCGGCCCGGAACAGGTGACCGCGGCCGCTGCCGCGCTCTCCCTGCTCCAGTCCCGCCTCAAGGGCCCGTCCTGGAAGGTGACGCGGCTGGCGCGCAAGGCCCGGCGGGCCCTGCGGGCCCTGGGCGGCGTGGACCCCGCGGCGCACCCGGCGCTGGCCGCGCCCTTCGCCGCGTTGATGGCGCACGTGGTGAGGCCCAAGGCGGAGGGACGGCTGCCCCTGCGCCACGCGCTCGGGCTCCTGTCCGCGGTGGACGTGGCGGCCTTCCAGCGCGCGACCCAGGTGTGGACGGCCGCCCCCGCCGGCCTCGCGCCCACGGGCGTGGCGGCCGCGCGGACGCTGGGCGACCCGGAGCTGGCGCTGCGGGTGACGGCGCTCCTCGCCGAGCGTCCGGACCTGCGCGACGGCTCCGAGGACGCGTGGGCGAAGCGCTGGACCGTGCTCAAGCCGCACGTGGAGGCCCACCTGGGCAGCGCGGGCAGCTCGCTCGCGGCCTTCGTCGGCGGGGTGGACGCGGGCGGCGACGCGCACCTGTCGAAGCGGCTCGCCCGGCTGGGGGCGTGACGCCCGCGTTCTCCGCCTTCAGTGCACCTCTTCCGCGGCGGCCGCGGCCGGGGGCGTGGCGGAGCCAGGCTCGCGGTCCATCTCCTCGGTGGGATAGGCGCGCGCCGCATCCAGGTACTTCTGGGGCTGCACGCGCCGGCGGTCCTTGCGGCTGAGGTTCTCCGGGCTCACCAGGGTGGGCTCGCCGTCGGCCAGCTTCTCCACGCGGTGCCCGTCACAGAAGAGCCACTCGGTGCGCCCGTCCGGCGACTGCCGCGCGAAGTACAGGTCCGGCTGGCCCACCTGGGGATCCTTCGAGCACCACGTCCCGCGCGCCTTCTCCTCGCGCGCCGGGGCCTCTTCCCGCCACTGCTTCCGCGCCGCTTGCAGGGCCACCGCGGCCTGGATCTGCGGCCCCTGGGCCATCAGCCCCTGCGCCTCCTTCACCAGCGCCGCGCCCCGCTGCGCCAGGTCCGGGAACGCGCCCGAGCGCCGGAAGCCGCAGGTCTGGAGGGCCCGGAGGTTGCCCTCGTGCACCTTCAGCACGGGCGGCAGCGTGCGCAGCCCCTCCTCCAGCAGCGCCAGCTGCTGGGGCTGGTCCGGTGAGGCCGGGTCCTGCGCCTGCGCCGTCTCCTTGATGAAGCGCGCCAGCAGGCCGTTCACCGCCGTCAGCTCGTCGGAGAACCAGCGCGGCTCCGCATCACAAGGGCTCGCCTTCGACCCCGAATAGTCCCGATACTCCGCGCGGGACATGCCCAGGGCATAGTGCTGCACGGGCGGAGCCTGCTTTCCCGCGCATCCTCCGAGCAGCACGCCCCATCCCAGCAGCGCGATTCGCCGACGCATTGCCATCATCGGTCCAGTCTGCCATCCGCTTTGGGGTCGAACAAACGTTCTGGAAGGCATCCGGCCGACCTCCTCTCCGGAGGGAGGGCGGCCAGGGGAGAAGCGGTGGGTGACATGGTTGTGACAACGGCACCGCCGGACTTTCGCGGGGTGCGACCCGGGGTACGAGGCTGCACATGAAGCCGCGGCTCCTCCTCCTCATTGGCGTGCTGGCCGCGCTGTTCGGGGTGTCCTACCTGCTGGCGACCCCGGAGGCGCCGCGCCCAGGAGCGTCGGAGTCGGCGTCGGAGTCGGAGCCGGAGCCCGCGCGGCCCCCGTCGCGTCGGCGGGTGACGGACATCACGTTCCTCTACAGCACGGAGAAGCGCGAGTGGGTGGAGGCGGCGCTCGCGGACTTCCAGCGCACGCACCCGCACGTGCGGGTGACGCTGGTGGGGCGGGGCTCGCTGGAGGCGGCCCAGGCCATCCTGGAAGGCCGCGAGCAGCCCACGGTGTGGAGCCCGGCGGACAGCGCCGTCTTGCGCATGCTGGCGGCGGACTGGGCGACGGACGCAGCCCACGGGCCGCTGTTCGCGACGGACGGAGACGCCGCGCCGCAACCGTTGGTCATCACGCCGCTCGTCTTCGTGGGCTGGCAGGACCGGATGGACGTGCTGCGCAAGGCGGGCGGGGGCGGGCACCTGTCGTGGAAGACGCTCCAGCGCGCGGTGGCGAGCGACCAGGGCTGGCCCGCGGTGGGAGGCCCGGCCGAGTGGGGCTTCGTGAAGCTGGGCCACACCGACCCGACGAAGTCCAACTCCGGCCTGCAGGCGCTGCTGTCCGCGACGCTGGAGTACCTGGGGCGCCGTGCGGGGGTGAAGGAAGCGGACCTGCTGGACCCCGGCTACCAGGAGTGGCTCAAGCGGCTGGAGCGGGGCGTGACGCGCTTCGAGCCCTCCACCGGCATCTTCATGACGGACCTGGTGCGCTTCGGTCCGTCCCGCTACGACCTGGCGCTGGTGTACGAGAGCCTGGCCATCTCGCAGCTGGGCAACGCGAAAGGACGCTGGGGGCAGCTGCAGGTGGAGTACCCGCCGGTGACGCTGTGGAGCGACCATCCGGCGGCGGTGCTCCAGGCGGACTGGGTGACGTCCGAGCAGCGCGAGGCGGCGCTGGAGTGGGTGCGCTTCCTGCGCAGCCGGCCGGTGCAGGAGCGGGCCCTGGCGTTCGGCTTCCGGCCGGCGGATCCGTCCGTGCCGCTGAAGACGGCGAACGAGGACAACCCCTTCACGCGGCTGGCCGCCCAGGGCATCCGGGTGGACGTGCCGCCCGCGGCGGAGGTGCCGGACGCGTCCGTGCTGCGCACCCTGCTGGACCTGTGGTCGCGCATGGGTGTGGGGCGCTGAACAGACGTCCTGTCGCTTTCCCATGACCCGGGGAGGGGCCTCGCTCCGTAACCGCAATGCCCCTTCTTTCGTCCGCCGGGCCGGCGATGGGCGCTCAACGCAGTGCAGGAAGAACCCATGTCATCTCAACGAAGCAGCCTCCTCCCGCGCCGAGCGCGGACGGCCCTGGGCCTGTTGCTGCTCGGGATGGGTCTGGCGGGATGCCACGAGAAGCCGGGTGGCGGCGTGGATGCGGGCACGGTGCCGGACGCTGGCTCCGGAACGGAATCGTCCTTCCAGACGCTGGCGAAGGAGGCCCACCTGCTCCTGGTGGATGAACGGCAGCGCTTCCTGCTGTCCACCCGGGACGACGGCACGTACGCGCAGGTCCTGCCCACGGGCGAGCCCACGCGGATCGCGCCGAAGGCCGGAGCCGCCGCCAGCGCGAGCGATGGCAGCGCCGCGCTGCTGTGGAGCGGGGGGCTGGTGCAAGAGCGGTCCGTCTGGGTGTGGCGGCCCGGCCTGCCGAGCGCCATCACCGTGTCCACCCAGGCACGGGGCGACGTGGTCCATGACGGTGCGCTGAGCTACGTGGCCTTCTTCGAGCGCGATGCCGAGGGCGCGAACCTCCTTCGCGTGGCGCGGATGGAGGCGTGCACCTCCGAAACCTGCACGCTCACGACGCTGCTGCGGCTGGGGAGTGACACGCCGACGACGCTCCAGAGCGGCGGGCGGATCCTGTTCGTCTCCGTCGGAGCGCACGTCTGGCTCATCGACGTGCCGACCGGTGCCGTCACGGACCTGGACCTGGGCCCGTTGCAGGGACATGCGTTCTTCTCCCCGGGCGGCACCCGCTATGGCTGGGCCACCTTGGAGGGCCACGTCCAGGTCTTCGACACCGCCACGGGCGCCCTGCTGTGGGACCACGTCTGGCGGAATGAGGCCCAGAAGCCGGGGTGGCATCCCTTCTCCCCGTTCATGCTGGACGAGGAGAACGTCATCGTGAACACCGAGGGACGGTGGGTGGGGGCGCCCCCCGAAGTGCCATGGGGCCATTCGGTCTTCGTGTGCGACGGCCAGGGATGCACCGAGCCCGTGACCCAGAACATGTGCTGGGGCGTCTCTCTGGGAGAACAGCCGGCCATGTACTGCCGGCAGGACCTGTGCATCTCCGTCCGGTGTGACCTGGTCAATTCATTCCGGGACACCGCGGGCCGCTGGCTCTACCGGAGCGGAGAGCTGGGCACCCTGCTCGGCCCCGTCTTCACCGAGGGCTTTGGGGACGCGGTGCGGTTGAAGGGGGATTCACAGGGGAACCGCTGGCTGCAGTGGGATGAGGCCTCCAGGGAGACGAAGCATGAGGTGCGGGGCGAGGCCCCGGCGGAACCCTTCGTGCTCGTCCCGGGCCCGCGGCGGCTCCTGTACCGCCAGTCGGTGACGCGCCAGGACGGTGCGACGGAAGAGCACCTGTTCACCTGGAACCGCCAGGAGGTGGTCGACCTGGGGAGGCTGGAGGGCATGCCGTTCCACGGTGCCCCTGTCATCGTGCGCGACAATCCGCCCGCGCTCTACCTGGACGTCAGCCAGGTGCAGCAGGACGGGAGCACGTCCCTCTCCATCGTCCGCGTTCCGCTCTGACCCACGCCGGGCCCGGGCGCTGCGCCTACTGCGGACGCATCAGGAACTCCGCGACGCGCAGCGCCCAGGCCTCGGCGGAGTCCAGCTCCGAGCGGGCGTCGCAGAAGCGATCCAACGACGCGTCCGAACCATCCCGCGCGAACACCGCTTCGTTGAACTCCTTCTGGGCGTTGCTGAGCCACTGGCCCGCCCGAAGGCGCAACCAGGCCGCCACCTGTGGGGTGTGCTCCACCTGGTGCAGATCCAACGATGAGGGGTGGATCTCCGCCGACTCTCCCTGCTTCTCAGACTCCGGCATCTCGTTCATGTCCGGATGTTCGGCATGCACCCAAGAGCTAGCACCCGTCCCGGTTGGACGAGACAAACGTTGATGGTGAGCACTTGCCGGAAGCAGCACCCGCGGTACTTGACGAAGGGAGAGCCCGGGGGGCTGATCAGACAACGCCGTCCCAACCGTGGTCATTCCGACGGAAGGCGTCCCGGACCTCCTGGACCACGGGCTCCGGCAGCGGCCCCAGCTCCAGGGCCCGGGCGTTGGCGCGCAGGTTCTCCAGCCGCGTGGTGCCCACGATGCAGGTCGCCACCCCGGGCGCGTGCGCGGTGAAGCGCAGCGCCAGCTCCGGCCAGTCCAGGCCTCCGGGTTGCACGGCCATGCGCCGCATCCGGTCCCAGTACTCGCCCACGTCGTGCGAGGACGGCCGGTCGTGGAAGCGCCACGGAGCGTTGGCCAGGGGCCGCTTGGCGATGACGCCCACGCCGCGCGCCTTCGCCTTCGCGACGCCGTGGTCGAGCGAACGCTGATCAAAGACATTCACGGAGGTCTGCACCACCGCGAACACGCCCGTCTCCAGCGCGGCGTCCAGCCCGGCGTTGTCGCCCGAGTACGCGGCGGCGCGCACCTTGCCCGCCTCCACCGCGCGGGTGAGCGCCTCCAGCAGGCCGGGGCGGTGCAGCACGTCCGGGGGACACGAGTGGAAGTGCAGCACGTCCAGCACGTCGGTGCGCAGACGCTGGAGGGCCAGGTCCACGCCGCGCGTGATGCACTCGGGCGTCCAGTCCTCCACGCCGGGCACGCCGTAGCCGCACTTGGTGGACAGCACGAACTCGCGGCGCCGCGAGGCGAGGTGCCGGCCGATGCGCTCCTCGGACACGCCGTAGCTGGGCGCGGTGTCGATGAGGGTGATGCCCGCGTCCAGCACGCCGTGCAGGAGCGCGCCCGCGTCCGCGTCGCTCAAGGCCTCGCTGCCCACCGGCCCCGCGCCGAAGCCGAGCACGGACACGGTGAGGCCGCTGTCTCCCAGGGGTCGCTGCATCATCGCTTCGGGCCCTCGCCCCGCGCGGCCAGGTCGATGAAGCCGCGGATCCACGTGAGGTTGATTCTATCGCACGTCGTCGGTGGCGTGGGCGTGGTGGTCTCCAGCGCGGCGGTGTACGGCACGCCCTGGCGCGTGTACCAGTCGGTGACGCTGCCGTCGTGGAAGACGACGAAGCCGTTCTCGTCCGCGAAGCTGTTGTCATCCACCTTGCGGCTGCGCACCACGGTGGCGTGCGCGGCGCAGGCCTCCATCAGCGGGTGGTAGGCGGCCTTGTCCCCGAAGGTGTACGCGTACGTCGCGACGCCGCCCAGGTAGTTGTCCTGGTGGAGGTCCAACGCGGCGTCGGGAGGCGGGAAGCGGGCCAGGTCGGTGCGCACCGCGCGCGTCTCCTTGGGGCCGCCGTCGTACAGGGCCCAGCGCAGGATGGGCGGGTCGCCCATGAGCTCGCCGCGCCACTCACCGGGGGCGATTTCATAGCGCAGGAAGTCGTTGTTGGGCTTCTCGCCGCTGCGGTTGTAGCGCGTGCCGTCCTCGAAGCCGGAGGGGTTGATGCACGGGTAGACGCGCAGGCCCACGCCCTTCGACTTCGCGTAGGCGACGATGTCCGGCAGGTGCTGGGCGAGCGTCAGCGGGCCCGCGGGCTCCTCGCCGTGGAAGCCGGAGGTGATGACGAGCCAGCGCTCACCGGGGACGATGAGGCGGAAGAGCGGGTAGTCACGTCCTCCTTCGTGCACCTGGCCGTATTCGGTGAGCTCGCCCAGGGATGAATGGGAGCGGATGCGTCGTGCGTAGTCGGTGTAATCCACCGTGGAAACATAGCTGCGCCCGCGGGCCCTGCCCACGCTGGAGCAAGGCCCGCTCGCGAATGTGTCATGCCCAGCGCACCCCCGAGGGGACGGGCCTACTGCTGACCGGTGTGCTCGCGGTAGTCGCTGGCCAGTTCCTGACGCTGGGCCGGGGTGAGGGTGCGATGCATCTCCAGCACGGCGTCCGTCGCCTTGTGGGCAAACGCACGGAACGCGTCGATGCGCGCGTCCACCAGCGCGTGCAGCTTCGCGGCGTCCGGGTTGGGGGACTCCAGCTGGGTGAGGGCCTCCTTGCGGACGGCCTGCTGTCCCTCCATCAGCTGCTGCCCTTCGGCGAGGAGGCGGTCCTTCACGGCGTGGATGGACGTGCGCTGGGCCTCGGTGGCGTCCAGGTCATCGAGCTTGTCGTCCAGCTTCCACGTCACCATCTGCTTGATGCGCTCCGGATCCGGTGAGCCGTGGTGACCGCGGCCCCCGAAGCCGAAGCCGGTGAGGAGGGTGAAGGCGACGACGGCGGTTCCGGCGATGACGAGCTTGTTCTTCATGGCGGGGTGTCTCCAGGCGTGGGGTTCGTTGCTGCTTCCTGACTGGAGCCAATATGGGAGCCGGTCATTGAGAGGGTTTGCGCGGGGCGTGAAGAAGTGTGAAGGCAGGCGCGGGACGCCGTTCGACTTGGGCGCATGCGGGCACTAACGTCGCGCGCCATGGATTCCCAGTCCGAACCGTCCAACGCCCAGGCCGCCATGCCGTCCGCTACCGTGAAGCGCCCCCGGGTCTGGACGGTGCTGCTCGCGTTCGTGCTCATGCTGGTGACGCTCGTGATGGTGGGCGCTCTCCTCGCCGGCATCGCGATGGGCATGGAGATGGCCCGGTCCGGAGTGAAGGCCCAGGACACCGCGGCGCTGACCGCGATGATGGAACGAATCAAGCTGTTGCCCTGGCTGCACGTGGCGGGAGTGATGACGTCCAGCCTCACGGGGCTCGGCGTCGCGCTGCTGGGCGGGTGGCTGTCCCCCCGGCCGCTGCGGGAGCGTCTGCGGCTGACGACAGGAGCGTCCCTGCCCGTCTGGGCGTGGGGGGCCGCCCTGGTGGGCTGCTTCGCGCTGGGGCAGGCCCTGGAGAGCTTGTCCGTGCTCACGGGCGTATGGGATTGGACGTCGTCGCTGAAGGGGTTGCAGGCCACCAGCCAGGCCTCGTTCGGAACCTTCGCGATGCTGATGTTCTTCGGCACGCTGGTCGCGGGCACGGCCGAGGAGCTGTTCTTCCGCGGCTACGTGCAGACCCGCCTGGTGGAGCGCTGGGGCCGCTGGGGTGGCATCGCGGGAGCCGCCACGCTCTTCGGGTTCATTCATCTGGACCCCATCCACAGTCCCATGGCGCTGGTGCTGGGCCTGTACCTGGGCTGGCTCGCCGAGCGCACCGGCAGCGTCCGGCTGCCGGTGTTCGTCCACATCCTCAACAACGCGGCGTCCTTCCTCCTGACGCGCTTCGCGCTGTCCGCCACGGACCTGTCGGCCTCCGTGCACCTGGCGCTGCTGGTCGGGTGCACCCTGCTGGCGCTGGGAGCCGTGGTGCTTCTGCGGCGCACGGGCTCGTCCCCCGTGGAGGGTGCGCGGCCCGCGCTCGCCGGCTCCTGACTTTCAGTGTTCGACAGGGCGCTCCAGCTCCCTGTCCCCATCCGGCAGCGTCTCCGCGAGCCTCGCGCGCATCGCGGTGACGACGTTGGGGAAGTCCCCGGCCACGTCGCGCGCTTCCGCTGGATCCGCCACGACGTCGAAGAGCTGCACCACCACTCCGCCCGGCGTGGGCAGCTCCAGCAGCTTCCACCGCCCCAGGTACAAGCCCCGGTGCCGGGCGCGGCGCACGGTGCCTTCCCACTCGGGCTTGAGGGCAATCTCCCCCGTGGCCTTCTCCACCGTCGCCGTTTCGTAGATCCACGGGTAGGGGATGCGCACCGTCTGGTACGGCTGGCCGTCGCGGTCGCTGAACCACAGGTCCGTCTCGATGAGCGCGGGCGCGTCCGGCAGCGGCCCCGGCTCCGCCCCGGGCCTCACCAACGACGCGAGCGAGCGGCCCCGGAAGGACTCCGGCGCGCTCACGCCCAAGAGCTCCAGCACCGTGGGCGCCACGTCCAGCGAGCGCGCCCGCTGCGTCACCGTGCGCCCCTCGGCCACCTGCCCGGGCAGCCGCACCACGAAGGGGATGCGCAGCGCCGCGCCGCCCCACAGGTGGTCGCCGTGGCCCAGCCCCAGGCCCGCGTCCGCCAGGTGCTCGCCGTGGTCCGACAGCACCACCACCAGCGTGTCGTCCCACCGTCCGCGCCGCTCCAGGTCCGCGCGCAGGCTCCCCACCAGCCCGTCGAACGTGCGCACCCCCGCGTCGTAGTTCGCCCCCAGCGCGGCCACGTCCTCGGGCGCGGGGGAGGGCGCCTCCGGATCCACTTCCATCTGCGGCGTCGCGCCGAACCGCCACGGCCCCCGGTAGCCCCGCTCCACGAACTGGCCTTCCTGCGGCCACGGCGCGGCGTAGGGGAAGTGCGTGGATGAGGCGAAGACGACCAGCGCGAACGGCGCGTCCGCCGGCAACCCGTCCAACGTGCGGTGCACCCGCGCTCGCAGCGGCGCCGGGTCGGTCAGCTCCGGGAACTCGCCGCGCTCCGGGAACAGCCCCGGCGCCAGCGCCGTCCACGGCAGCAGCGCCACGTGCATGATGAGCATCCGCTGACGGATGAGATCCGGGAAGCGGAAGTCCGGCGCGGACACCTGCTGGAAGCCATACGGGAAGCGCGAGAAGTGGTCCCCCGCGTAGTCCGCCACCACCGCCGTGCGGTAGCCCTGCGCCTCCAGCACCGTGGCCAGCGTGGTGAGCTTCGTCTCCCGCGCCTCGCGGCCCACCAGCGAGTGCACCACCGGGTGCTCGCCCGCCCACTGTGACGTCAGCAGCGTCGTCCACGACGGCGCGGTGCGCGGCACCTGCACCACCGTGTCGCTGAAGCGCGTGCCCTCGTCCATCAATCGGTCGATGTTCGGGGACGTGGGCCGGGGATAGCCATTGCCCGACAGGTGATCCGGCCGGAGCCCGTCCGACGCCAGGATGAGCAGGTTCGGTCGCGCCGTCCCAGAACCCCCGGTGTCCCGCTCCGTCCGCGCCAGTCCCAGGCCCGTGAACCCCAGCACCGCCACCGCCACCGCCACGCCCCCCACCTGTCTCCTATACACATCTCCGAGCCCACGAGACGCGTAGTAATATCGTATGCCGTCTTCTGCTTGAAAAAAAAAAAAAGCGCACGTGGAAGGTGAACAGAAAATTGCTGACTTATATAAACCAACTATAGTCAAACACTATAACAT
>NZ_RAWA01000367.1 GCF_003611675.1 Corallococcus sp. CA053C | reverse complement strand
AGATGAGTATAAGAGCCAGGTCGTGGGCCGGCCCGGCACCTGCGCGGCCACCCTTCCGGAGCTGCGGCGGGCGGTGGCGGGGCCGCGCGGGCCGGGGCGCGGCGTCGTCACGGAGGCGCACCTGCTGGAGCTCGTGCGCGATGCCCGCGCGCGAGGGGAGACCGTGGCCCTGACGCTCGGCTGCTTCGACATCCTGCACGCCGGGCACGTGGCCTACCTGGAGCAGATGGCGGGGCTGGCGGACCGGCTCATCATCGCGGTCAACGACGATGACTCCGTGCGACGGTTGAAGGGCCCGGCCCGGCCCCTCAACCCCCTGGCGCAGCGCATGCGCGTGCTCGCGGGGCTCGCGGCCGTGGACTGGGTGGTGCCCTTCAGCGAGGACACCCCGGAGCGGCTGGTGTGCAGCGTCGTCCCCGACGTCCTCGTGAAGGGCGGCGACTACCGCCCGGAGCAGATCCCCGGCCAGCGCTGTGTCCGTGAGGCGGGGGGCCGCGTGCTCGTGCTCGACTACGTGGAGGGCTGCTCGACGACGGGGCTGGTGGCGCGCATCCAGGAGCGCAACGGCGCACCGAAGCGCGGCCCCGAAGCCGCGGGGCCGGGGTGAGCCATGGCCCCGAGCGCCCTCATCGAAGACCTCCGCGCGGACGTGGCCATCCTGGGCGGTGGCATCACGGGGCTGTGGCTGCTGGCGCACCTGCGCGGGCGGGGCTACTCCGCCGTGCTGTGCGAGGGCCGGGCGCTCGGGGCGGGGCAGACGCTCGCCTCGCAAGGCATCATCCACGGGGGCATCAAGTACGCGCTCACCGGCACGCTGTCGGAAGCAAGCCGCGCGCTGGCCCACATGCCGGCCCGCTGGCGCGCCTGTCTCCGGGGAGAGACGGCGCCGGACCTGCGCGGGGCCCGGCTGCTGTCGTCACACCAGTACCTGGTCTCCGGCTCGCGGCTGACCGGGTTCTTCGCCAGCCGGCTGCTCCAGGGCCGGGTGTCTCCCGTCGGTGCCGGGCAGATCCCGGAGTCGTTCGCCGCGGCCCTCGGCGCTTCCGCGCGGGGGGGCGTGTATCAACTGGACGAGCCCGTGGTGGACGTGCGGTCCGTCATCGCGGAGCTGGGTCGCGCGCATGCGGAGGCGCTGCTGGAGGTGGATCCGGAAGGGACGCGGCTGATCCACGACGCCGGCGACGTCACCGGGCTGGAGGTGCGCGCTCGCGATGGGCGGCGGCTGCGGATCCTCAGCGAACGGGTGGTGCTGTGCGCGGGGGCGGGCAACGAGGCCCTGGGGCGGCTCCTGCCTTCGGGGGCCGCGCCGATGCAGCGGCGGCCCCTGTGCATGGTGATGCTGCGCGGCGCGCTGCCGGCGCTCTATGCGCACTGGCTGGGGACCGCGGCCTCGCCGCGCGTCACCGTCACCAGCCACCACGACGCCCAGGGCACGCCGGTCTGGTACGTGGGCGGCGAAGTGGCGGAGTCCGGCGTGGACCGCGAGCCGGAGGCGCAGGTGCGCCGGGCCCGGGACGAGCTGTCGCGGGTGCTGCCCGGCGTGGACCTGTCGGCCTGTGCTGGCGCGGTGCTCGCGGTGGACCGGGCGGAGGGGCGACATGCGTCGGGGAAGCGCCCGGACGGCCCGGTGCTGGCGCGGACCGGCGCGGTGACGCAGGTGTGGCCCACCAAGCTCGCCTTCGCGCCACGCGTCGCGGAGCAGGTGGAGGCGCAGCTCGCAGGCGCGGGGACGCGGCCCGGCCGCTGCCCCATGCCCTGCACGGAAGGCTGGCCCCGTCCGGCGCTCGCGCCCCTTCCCTGGGACGAGGTGCGCGCATGGTGCTGAGTCCTTCCACCGGGCGGCCCTTCGTCCTGCTCGACCGGGACGGCACGCTCATCGAGGAGCGGGGCTACCTGCGCGACGTGGAGCAGGTCCGGCTGCTCCCCCGAACCGTCAGCGGCCTGCGCAGGTTCCGGGAGCTGGGGTTGGGGCTGGTCCTGGTCACCAACCAGTCCGGTGTCGCGCGGGGCTACTTCGACCTGAAGCGCGTCGACGAGGTGCATGCGCGGGTGCGCGCGCTGCTCGCGCAAGAGGGCCTGCACCTGGATGGCATCTACGTCTGTCCCCACCTGCCCGAGGCTGGCTGTGCGTGCCGCAAGCCGAGCCCGGGGCTGGGGCTCCAGGCGGCGGCGGAGCTGGGCATCGACCTGTCGCGCAGCTTCGTGGTGGGGGACACGCCCGGTGACGTCGCCTGGGGCGAGCGCCTGGGCGCGACAAGCCTGCTGGTCCGCACGGGCCACGGCGCCCGCGTGGACGTCGCGCGGCTGCCCCAGCCCACGCGGGCCGTTGACGACCTGTTGCACGCCGCGGAGTTCGTCCAGCGGCGCATGGCATCCACCGGAGGGGGAAGATGGAACTGGAGCTGACGCTGGAAGCAGGCGAGGGCCGCACCGAAGCGGGGACCCGCCTCGTGAGGCAGCACGTGCTGGGCAGCATCGACGTCAAGCAGCGGCTGCTGGTGGACTGCGAGCGGGAGATCCAACAGGCGGCGGGCCTGCTGTCCCAGGCGCTGCGGTCCGGAGGCAAGGTGCTGCTCTGCGGCAACGGGGGCAGCGCCGCGGACTGCCAGCACCTCGCGGCGGAGTTCGTCAGCGCGCTGAGCCACGACTTCGAACGGCCGGGCCTCGCGGCCATCGCGCTGACGACGGACACGTCCCTCATCACCGCGCACGCCAACGACTTCGGCTTCAGCCACATCTTCGAGCGGCAGGTGCAGGCGCTGGGCCGCCCCGGGGACGTGCTCATCGGCATCAGCACCAGCGGCGAGTCGGAGAACGTGGTCCGCGCCTTCCGCTGCGCGCGGCTCCAGGGCCTGCGGACGGTGGCCCTCACGGGCAGCGGCGGCGGCAGGCTGCTGGCGCTCGGGGACGTCTGTGTCCGCGTGCCCAGCACCAACGTGCAGCACGTCCAGGAGTGCCACATCACCATCGCGCACCTGCTGTGCATGCTGGTGGAGAGCGGGCTGATGGCCCCGCCGGTGGCCGCCGCGGGATGGGGCGTGGGCCATGGGAAGTGACACCCGGGACAGCGGCGTGGAGACGCGCTCGCTCTGGCGCTTCCTCGCCGGGGAGCTGGCGCCGCTCTGGTCGCGGCTGCTGGAGGGGTCGCTCGGGGCGCCGGGCGCGAAGGCGGACGGAGACCTGGTGTACGGCGTCATCGACGAGCTGCGCGAGCGCACGTCCGACTTCCTCTCGCGCCGCTACCCGGGCCTCCCCCTCAACGAGGAGGGGCTGTCCCGGTGGCCGCCCGCCGGGGACTGCCTGGCGGTGGACCTGGTGGATGGGACGAACAGCCTGCTGCTCGGCGCGCCCCTCTTCGGCCTCCAGTTCGCCAGCATCGTGGGTGGCCGCGTGGAGGAGGCGGTCATCTTCCTGCCCTCGGAGGAGCGGCTCGGCGGCTCGGGCCTCCACGTGAGCCGGCGCGGCGCCGGGGCGTACGTGGTGCTGCGCGGGGAGACGGAGCTGCGGCTGCGCGTCTCGCCGGTGCGGGAGCTGGCGAAGGCCTCCATCGCGTTCGACGGAACGACGCCCACGGTGGGCGCCCTCTACCACCCACCGCTGGTGGCGGCCGTCACGCGGATCCGCAACTTCGGCGCCTTCTGCTGGGCCGGCACCCGGCTGGTGCGCGGCGCCCACCTCCCGGTGAGCGTGGATGCCATCGTCGCCATCGGCAACAAGCCCTGGGACCACCTGCCGTCCATCGGGCTGGTGGAGGAGGCCGGAGGGCAGGTGACGTGCTTCGACGGCTCGCCGCACTCGCTCGCGCACTGCACGGAGCTCGTCTTCTCCAACGGGCACCTCCACGCGGAGCTGCTCGGCCACCTGCGCGGCGCGGGGCTGTCGCGGAGGGGCACGTGAGCGTGCGGGCCAAAGACACGCACGTCACCGTGCTCTGCGGCTGGCCGCTGTCCGGCAAGAGCGAGACGGCGGCGCTGCTCGGCCGCGAGCTTGGCGCGCACGTCGTGGACATCGACGTGCTGGCCCACGCGGGCATCGGTCCACCGGAAGCGGACTGGTGGACGAGCGACGCGGGACGACAGCGCAACCTCAACCGGATGGCGATGGCCTACGAGCTGCTCCACCAGGCGGTGCGCGTCCACCTGGAGGTCGCCGAACCGAAGCGCTCGCTCGTCGTCGTCTCCACCTACTCCCGGCCCGCGAGCTGGAAGTTCCTGGAGGCCGTGCTGGCGCCGCACCCGGAGGTCCGCTTCAAGGTGCTGTGGCTGCGGCCCGCGGACGACTCACCCGAGGCCGTGCGCGAGCTGCTGGGTCGCCGCGCCGCGGCCGGCTACCGCGGCGGGTGCACGACGCCGGCCGAGTACTTCGACGTCAAGGCGCGCTTCGTGCCGCCACCGTCGCCCCACCGGGTGCTCGACACCTGGTTCCGCCACACGCCCGAGGCCTGCGCACAGCGGGCGCTCGACTACGTCCTTGAGCCTTGAGGGGGTCACCATGCTGTTCCATCGCAGGTTCGAGCACCGCTATCCGCGAATCGTCCGGGGCCACGGGGCCTATCTCCATGACGACGAGGGCCATGCCTACCTCGACGCCGTGGGAGGCGCGGGGGTGGCCATCCTGGGCCATGGCCTGGAGGCGCTGGCCACGCAGGCCGCCGAGTCGATGCGACACGTCAGCTACCTGCACGGCACGCAGTTCACCACGCCGGAGCTGGAGGCCTACGGCGAGCGACTGGTGGCGCTGGCGCCGGACAACATCTCCCATGTGCTGCTGATGGGGAGCGGCTCGGACGCGGTGGAGACCGCCATCAAGCTGGCCTACCAGTACTACGTCGGGAAGACGGGCACCCGGCGCAAGCGCAAGGTGATCGCCACGCAGCCCGGCTACCACGGCGCCACGGGCCTCGCGCTGGCGGTGACGGGCAAGCCGAGGGACCGGCTGCTGTTCCAGGGACTGCTGCACGAGCAGTGCTTCGTCCCCGCGCCGGATGGCTACCGGCGGCCGGAGTCCGGCGAGGCCTGCGCGGAGGCGCTGGAGCGGAAGATTGTCGAAGAGGGGCCGGAGGACTGTCTGGCCTTCATCGTCGAGCCCGTCATTGGCGCGTCCATGGGCATCGGGGTGCCGCCGCCCGGCTACCTCCAGCGGGTGCGCGAAATCTGTGACCGCCATGACATCGCGCTCATCTGCGACGAGGTGATGTGTGGCTTTGGTCGCTGTGGGGCGTGGTTCGCCTCCTCCCTCTTCGACGTCAAGCCGGACATCATCATCCAGGGCAAGGGGATGGCGGCCGGGCTGGTTCCGCTGTCCGCCGTCTACGCCAGCCGCACCCTCGTGGAAGGCGTCCACCGGGACGGCGGCAACTTCACCCATGGCTTCACCTTCACCAACCATGCGCTGTCCGCGGCCATTGGCCTGCGGGTGCTGGAGGAGGTGGAGCGCCAGGGGCTGCTCGCCCACGTGCGACGTCAGGGGGAGGTGCTGCGCGAGCGACTGCGGGAGCTGACCGCGTTCTCCTGGGTCGACGACGTGCGCGGGCTGGGCCTGTTCTGTGGCTTCGAGCTGGTCGCGGACAAGGCCACCCGGCGCGCGTTTCCCCGCTCGGCGAAGCTGGCGGAGCGGGTGTTGCAGCGGGCCATGGCCCGGGGTGGGAACTTCTACTTCTCCATCGGCTACCTGCCAGACGGCACCGGCGACTCCATCCTCGTGATGCCGCCGTACAACGTCACCTCCGCGGAGCTGGAGCACCTGGTGGCCATCCTGCGCGACACGCTCACGGACCTGGATCCGGAGGTCCAGGCGCTGTCGCGGTCCGCCGCGTAGCGCCCGGCAAAGGCACCCATGGACATCCGGACCGACTGTCTGCACTTCAATGGCTACAAACCCTGCGGGCCGCACAAGGAGCGCGGCACCCACTGCGAGGGCTGCACGGACCACCGGCCCGCTGGCGGCAACGTGCTCATCATCAAGCTCCAGGCCGCGGGCGAGGTGGTGCGCAACACCCCGCTCCTGCGGGCCATCCAACGCCAGCACCCGGGCGCGCGGATCTTCTGGCTCACGAACCACCCGGAGCTGATTCCCAGACGGGAGGTCTTCAAGGTCCTCCGCTTCGACCTCGCCGGCATGTTGACGGTGCTGGACGTGAAGTTCGACCTCCTGCTGTCCCTGGACAAGGACGTGGAGGCCTGCGCGCTGGCGAACCGCGTGGACGCCCGGGTGAAGAAGGGCTTCACCCAGAAGGACGGCGTCATCCTCCCGTTCGACGAGGACAGCCGGCGCAAGTGGCGGACCGGCGTGTTCGACGACCTGATGAAGGCCAATCGCAAGCACTATGTCGAAGAGCTGTTCGAGCTCTGCGGCTACACCTTCCAGGGCGAGGAGTACCTGCTGCCGGACTTCGAGGTCCCCTCGGTGCCGCTCGCCCCGGGCAAGCAGGTGGTGATGCTCAACACGGGCGCCGGGAGCCAGTGGAAGCCCCGGCTCTACTCCCCGGCGCGTTGGACCGTGCTCGCCCGGAGCCTGAAGGCCTCCGGCCGCGAGGTCGTGCTCGTGGGCGGGCCGGAGGAGCACGCGCGCAACGAGGAGATCTCCCGGGCGGCGGACGTGCACTACTTCGGCGTGCAGCCCTTCGCCGGGTTCATCGGGCTGCTGAGCCTCGCGGACGTGGTGGTTACCTCGGTGACCTTCGCCTTCCACGCGGCCGTGGGGCTGCACAAGCGCATCGTCCTGTTGAACAACACCTTCAACAAACATGAGTTCTTCATGTACGGGCGCGGCACGGTCCTGGAGCCCGAGGTGCCGTGTCTCATGTGCTACAAGCAGGACTTCGACGCGCGCTGTGTCCAGCGGGACTGTATGGATTTGATCTCCCCGGAGCGCATCCTCCGCGCGGTGGGGGAGGTCTGAGCCTGGACGCCACCGGCCCCCACGAAGAGGTGGACGTCGCCATCGTCGGTGGGGGCGTGGGCGGCTGCTATCTCGGCTATCGCCTCGCGCACGGAGGCCGGGAGGGCTTGAAGACAGGCCTGTACGAAGCCTCCGGACGCATCGGAGGCAGGCTCTGGTCCGTGGAACTGCCGGGCCTGCCGGGTGTCCGCGCGGAGCTGGGCGGGATGCGCTTCCACGCGCAGCTCCATCTGGTGGCCGACCTCATCCGTCACCTGGGATTGGACTCGCAGGTGGAGGACTTCCACTTCGGGCAGCCGGAGAACCTCACCTACGTGCGCGGCCGCCCCTTCCGGCAGCGGGAGCTGACGGCGGAAGCGCTCGCGCGGGACCCGGGCGCGGTGCCCTACCGGCTGCGTCCCTCCGAGCAGGGCCTGGGCCCCGCGGAGCTGGAGGCGCGGGTGGTGGAGGCCGCGCTGCCCGGCTTCACGGCCCTGCGCGCGCGCTACCACGAGGCCTTCGAAGGGCAGCGTTGGGACGAAGCCGGAGCGATGGAAGCGGAGTACGCGCGACGCAAGGACGAGGCCCGGCTCGACGGCGCGCGCCTGCACGAGCTGTCGTGGTGGACCGTGCTGACGCTGGTGCTGGGACAGGAGGCGATTCGACTTCTGCAGGATACGGGCGGGTACGACGGCCTCGCCGCCAACGGCAACGCAGCGGACTGGCTGGAGGTCCTCTTCCATGCGCCCCCGTCCGGCCGCTACCAATGCCTCTCCGGAGGCTTCGACGCGCTGCCTCGCGCGCTTCACGAGCGCTACCTCGCGGCCGGAGGGAAGAGCCGATTCTTCCACCGCCTCCGGCGCATCGACCGGACCGTCGGACCGGAGGGCGGCAGGGCGTATGAGCTGGTCTTCGATTGCAGCGACGGCCCCCACGCGGAGGGCCCGGGGGGAGTTCGCCGCGTGCGGGCCCGGAGTGTGCTGCTGGCCCTGCCCCAGCAGGCCCTGATGCGGTTGGAGCCGGACACCTTCCTCCTCCAGGACCGCGCGTTGCGGCGCAACCTGGAGGCGGTGCGTGGCGTGGCGGCGGTGAAGCTGTTCCTCGCGTATGCCTTTCCCTGGTGGGAGCGCACGGGGGCCTCGAAGGGGCGCAGCACCACCGACCTTCCGCTGCGCCAGCTCTGGTACTGGCGCGGAACGACGGCGGGCGCGTCAGGTCCCGGGCTGCTCCTGGCCGCCTACGCCACTGGGACGGACGCGGAGTACTGGAGCAGCCTGCGCTCCGGCGAGCCCTTCCCCGACGCGCCCGGAAGCTCCGGCCCCTTCACGCTCCCCGCCGAAGCGCCCGCCAGCCGGCGCATGGTGGAGCGCGCCCACGCACAGCTGCTGGAGCTCCACGGCATCGAGGACGCGCCGCCGCCCCTCGCCGCCCGCTGCCAGGACTGGTCCGAGCCGCCGCACGGCGCGGGCTGGCACGTGTGGCGCGAGCACGTCGTCTCGCGCGAGGTCATCCCCGCCATCCGCCAGCCCCTCGCTGACGAGGACGTCTTCATCGTCAGCGATTGCTGGTCGCATGACCCGGGCTCGGTCCATGGCTCGCTGGGCATGGCGGAGTGCACGCTGCAGGACCACCTGGGGCTGGCCTGGCCGTCCTGGTTGCGCCGCGAGGGCACCCGCCTGGGGCCTCGCGGGACGAAGGCAGAACCCCTTTCAGCAGCAGGAGGAACACCATGGCGTTGAGCGTCCCCGAAGGCTACGAACCGCTCCAGGCCCAGCGCCTGCCCGGCTATCTCGCGGGCATCGCGCACCTCGCCGCGAGGCTGGGAGGCCGTCCCGAACACTGGCGGGTCCAGGAGGTCAGCGACGGAAACGTGAACCAGGTGTTCCGCGTCCACGGGCCGGACGGCGACGTGTGCGTGAAGCAATCCCTGCCTTATGTGCGGCTGGTGGGCGAATCCTGGCCGCTGACGCTGGAGCGGATCCACTTCGAACACCTCGCCCTGCTCGAACACGGGCGGCACACCGGACGGCGCGTACCGGAGGTCCTCCATTACGACGCGCGCCTCTTCCTCCTCGTCGTGGAGTGTCTGACGCCGCACCTCATCCTCCGCGAGGGGATGACCGCGGGCCTTCGCTACCCACGCCTCGCCGGGCATCTGGCGGACTTCCTGGCGCGGTCGCTGTTCTTCACCTCCAGCCTGGCGCTGCCGGCGGAGGCGAAGAAGGCCGGCGTGGCGGCCTTCTGCGCGAACACGGCGATGTGCCGCATCATGGAGGACATGGTGTTCACCGAGCCGTACCAGGTGCACCCGCGCAACCGCTGGACGTCCCCCGCGCTGGACGGGCTGGCGGCGGAGGTCCGCGAGGACGTGCCGCTGAAGCTCGCGGCCTCCCGGCTGAAGCGCCACTACCTGGACACGACCGAGGCGCTCCTCCACGGCGACCTGCACACCGGCTCCATCATGGTCACGCAGGAGGACACGCGGATCATCGACCAGGAGTTCGCCTTCTACGGGCCCATGGCCTTCGACGTGGGCTCGCTGCTCGCCCACCTGTTGCTCAACTTCTTCAGCCAGGACGGGCACTCCACCGCCGAAGCGCCGAGGGACGCCTACGCGTCCTGGGTGCTGGAGACGGTGGAGGCCTGGTGGTCCTCCTTCCACGACACCTTCCTCCAACTGTGGGAGGAGCAGGGCCACGGTGCCGGGGACCCATCCGCGCTGTTCACCACCCCGACCGGGCGGGCGGCGCTCCAGGCGGAGCGGCGGGCCTTCCTCCAGCGGCTCTGGGAGCAGGGCGTGGCGTACGCCGGGGCGGAGCTGCTGCGGCGCATCTTCGGCCTGGCGCACACGCTGGACCTGGAGCGCATCCAGGACGTGGACCGCCGCGCCACCTGTGAAGCCCGCTGCGTCCAGCTCGCCCGGAGTCTGCTCGTCGAGCCCGGGCGCTACCGGTCCGTCTTCGACGTCACCGCGGCGGCCCGCGAGGTGGGGGCAGGCGCGCCGCGGAGGCAGGTGGGGTAG
>NZ_RAWA01000366.1 GCF_003611675.1 Corallococcus sp. CA053C | reverse complement strand
GGAGACGGGCGGTGACTCCCGTGCAGCGTCGGGCGTTCTTACGTTGAGCCCCATGAGCGACCTCCAGGACGTGGAACTGCTGCCCCAGCCGGGGGCCCATGGCTTCGATGGTGCGAACCGCAAGCACGAGATGCAGGGACCGTTCGAGCTGCCGCCCGGTCCGGAGGGGTTCTCCTTCTCGTTGTTCCAGTCCACGGGCGTGGGGCTTTCGCCCGGGCACCGGATGCACCTGCTGGAGAACAGCCAGGTCTTCGACCGGATGTTGGAGGACCTCCGCGCGGCGAAGCACAGCGTCCACATGCTCATCTACATCTGGCGGCCGTGTGAGCTGTCGGACCGCTTCGTGGAGGCGCTGACGGAGCGAGCGCGCGCGGGCGTGCAGTGCCGCGTCGTCGTGGATCCGGTGGGCAGCGAGGAGACCACGGGGGACAAGGACTTCGACCAGCAGGTGGAGAAGCGGCTCACCGACGCGGGCGTGGAGGTGCACTACTACCGGCTGCTCGCGGGCAAGGTGCTGGGGCGGCTGTTGGGGCGTTCGCACCAGAAGGTCGTCGTGGTGGACGGACGCATCGCGTACACGGGCGGCTTCGGCATCTGGAAGGTGTGGGAGGGCGACGGGCTGAAGGAGGACAACTGGCGCGACACGCACATCCGCGTGGAGGGCCCGGAGGTCCGGCGCTTCCAGGTCACCTTCGCCAAGCACTGGCAGGAGTCGGGGGGCGGGCTGCTGCCGCGCGAGGCGTTCCCGGACTTGAAGGAGGAGGGGGGCGGGTGCGCGGCGTTCATCGACAGCACCGGGCGGCTGGGCATCACCGAGGCGGAGCGGATGGTGCGGCTGGTGGTGGCGGCGGCGACGAAGCGGCTGTGGATCGCCAACGCGTACTTCACGCCGCCCAACGACATCCTGGAGCAGCTGGAGGTGAAGGTCCGGCAGGGCGTGGACGTGCGGGTGCTGGGGCCGGGACCGCACCACGACGTGCCGGTGGTGCGCGCGTCGCAGCGGTCCACCTATGAGCGACTGCTGGCGGCGGGCGTGCGCATCTGGGAGTACCAGCCGGCGATGATGCACTCGAAGACGATGCTCGTGGACGACTGGCTTTGCGTGGTGGGCTCCACGAACCTGGACGCGCTGTCGCTCAACAAGTTGAGCGAAGGGTCGCTGGTGTTCGAGGACAAGGAGATCGCCGCGAAGCTGGAGGCGTGCTGGGAGAAGGACGTCCGGCACTCGAAGGAGATCACCCTGGAGAACGGCGGCCGGACGAATCCATGGCGCAGGTTCGCGCGGCGGGCCACGCAGTTCGCGGGGCATGACCGGTAGGGCGCGGCTGCTGCGGTGCTACCGGTGGGAGGTGACGCCCTCCTGCCGGCAGTAGGAGAGCACGGGGCAGGTGGAGCACTTCGGGCGGGAGCCGGTGCACACGTGCTTGCCGAAGGGGACGAGGAGCCGGTTGAGCTCCACCCAGTAGGGGCGGGGGAGGACGGCTTCGAGCGCCGCGAGCGTGCGCTCCGGAGTGGAGGCCTTCACGTAGCCCCAGCGGTTGGTGACGCGGTGGACGTGGATGTCCACGCTGATGACCTCGTGGCCGCAAGCGATGCCGAGCGCCAGGTGTGCGCACTTGGGGCCCACGCCCTTGAAGGACTGGAGCACGTCCGGGTCGGCGGGGAGTTGGCCGTGGAACTCGTCACGCGTGCGCACGGCGATGGCGTGGACCTGATGGGCCTTGGCTTCGTGGAAGGTGACGGGGCGGATGAGCGCGTCGATGGCATCGGGCGTGAGGCGGGCGAGGGCGTCCGGGGTGCTGGCGCGCTCCAGGAGGCGCAGGGATGCGGGGAGGCTGATCTCGTCGAGCGTGCGGATGGAGAGGATGCACGCGATGAGTTGCTCGAAGAGGGAGCCATGGCCCTTCGCGGCGAGCTCGAACATCGCGGCGTCCGCGAAGGAGCGCACTTCGTGGCGCACGCGGCGGAGGACCTCTTCGATGTCGAAGGGGAGCTTGTCCGTGTGCACGGGCACGGCGTGTACGGTGCGTGCGCTCTGGGAGCGCGGAGCGCGTCGGGGCTGCTTCGTGTCCGCCATGCGGGCCTCCTGACCTGAGAAGTTGGGTCGGGAGGGCAAGACTTGCTGCGTGTTGTGGCCTGCTCCCTTGCACGGTGGGTGGGCGGGGCGGCTGCCTTCGTGATGGAGTGCGTTCTCCACGCTCGAACGGCGGAGTCCTTTGAAGGTCCCTTCAAGACTGAACCGCCGGGTCTGGGCAGAGCTTGCCCAGATGGGTGGGCCCTCACTCCTGCTCTGTGTGCTCGCATGCGCGAGCCCCAGGCTCTACTTCCTGAGTAGCAACCTTCCTCGGCTGGAGAAGAACCCAAGGCTGATCATCGCCCCGGGCCCCTGGGAGCATCCGGACGTGCCGGTGGTCTACGCGGACATGGGGACCATTCCGGATGACCTGGTGCTGCCCGCGCTCCGGGCCTTGATGGCGCTTCCCGGTGCCGCGGATGCGTGTGATGCGAACACAGGGCAACCGCGCCCCGATGCAACCGAGTATTGCCTCGCCGTCTACCGGACGCCGCAAGACTGGCGTGTCTCCTGGCCCGTCCGGAAGCAGATGGGAGAGCGAGGCGCCTGTCAGCCACCGATGGGCGGTGTCGCCGACAAGGACTTTGGAAGTGACCTGCCGATCTTCGGCTTCGCCCATAACCATCCCTGCGGCACGGACATGAGCAGTGCGGACCTGCTCGTGTTTCCCGCGGTCAAGGTGGGCGAGGCTCGCTGGACGATGATCGAATACGCGGTGTCCCCCGGCGGGAGTCCTGCCCGCGATGCTCGTGGGCGGCCCATTCCCGCCTGGGCCTGGCTGGTGACAGGACACGCGGAGACGCCCCGGTTCCTGAAATGGAACTTCGCGGGAGAGGTCTTTCGCTGGAGCGACGCGGAGCGACAATGGCGGCTCGAAGCCCGCTGCGAGCCTGGGCCTCCCAGGAATCTCGGCTCGACCCTTCCTCCTCCGAAGTGCTACCCCCGATGATGCCGACTCATCCGTGCCCTGGGAGAGGTGCCGTGTGCTGAAGCCCCATTACGTCCTGCTCCTGGTGTCGCTCGTGGCGGATGGCGGCAGCACCTCCACGAGGCCTGATGCCGGCCCCTCCGGGAAGCAGGATGGAGGGATCTCCGCCATCACAGACGGCGGCGCCACGGCAGGGATCCGGTGGCCCACGGATCTCCGCCCGCTTGCGACCCTGGACGGCCCGGCCATCCTGGCCGCCCATGCCGCGCTCCAGCGCGTGCTCGAAAGCTTCCCCAAGCAGGATGCGGGCGCATGCGAGTCCTCGGCCCGCTCATTGGACGTGGTGGTGGGCCAGGAGGGCGGCGTCTACTTCGTCCGCATCGACCGGCGCCTTGACCGCTGTGGATGGCCCGCGGGCAGCAGTCTGGAGTTCGACTGGTTCGAGCTGTACGCCGTGTCGCCCGAGGGGAAGGTCCTCGCGCGACGTGCCTTCATGCCGTAGCGCTCAGGCGCCCTTCGTGAGGTCCAGCGCGTACCAGCGGTCACAGCCGAAGTGCCCGGTGCGGCCCAGGGGGGCGCAGAGGGTTTCGAAGCCGAGCCGCTGGTAGAGCTTCTGGGCCTGCGTCATGCCCGCCAGCGTTTCGAGGTAGCACTGGCGGAAGCCCGCGGCCTTCGCGAACTCCAGACAGTGTCTCAGCAAGCGCTCGCCCGTGCCGTGGCCCCGGGCCTGGGGCAGGAAGTACATCTTGCGCAACTCGCAGACGTCCGGCGCGCCTCCGTCCAGCGGCGCGATGCCTCCGCCTCCCACCACGCGGCCTGCTTGTTCGACGACGAAATAGGCGTGCCTCGGCCGGGTGTAGGCCGCGCTCATCGCGTCCACTTCGGGGTCGTGGATCGCGAACCCCGGGCCGTCCGCTCCGAACTCAGGCATCACCGCGCGAATGACCGCGGCCATCGCCGCGTCGTCCCGGGCCTCGATGGGCCGCAACGTCAGTTCCGTGCTCATGACCTCCACGGTCCCATGCCCCGGTGCCGCCGGCCAGCGCCGGGTGTGCACGTGTGCAGCCCCCTGCACAGGTGCCACGCGCCCACCGCACCCCCCGTGGATTTCAATCCCGCGACCTTCCAGTGCATTGTGCGTGGCACGTCCGTTGTAGAGGGGGAAGTTCCATGTACTGTCCTGCCTGCCGACAAGAACGCCTGGGAAGTGCGCGCCAGTGCGTTCTCTGCGGCACCCTGATGTCCGCCCGAGCCCGTTCCGCCATCGAGGCCGAACTCGCGCACGTCCACTTCCTCCTGGACGAGGCCCCGCGCTGGGACGCCTCCGATGTGCCCGCCCACGTGCGCCGCTGGCTCACCGAACGCTACGAGCGACAGGCCCGCGTCCTCCTCTCCATCCTCACCGAGTCCCCCGCCCAGGCGCTGACCCCCGAGCCCGAGCCGGCGCCCGTCGCGGTCCAGGCCGAGGCCGCTCCCGCGACGATGGGGGAGGGGGCCGTTGCCGTCGGTCCCGTGGCGTTCGCCGCGCCGGAGGTCTCCGCGACAGCCGCTGTCCCCGCTGAAGCGCAGGTCACCGTGGAGACCCTCTCCACCGCTGCGCTGGCCTCCGAAGCTGCGCTCACCGAGGCCGTGGTTCCGGATGCCTCCGAAGCTCCCGTGGCTCATGCGCTCACGGAGGCCTCCGTCGCGGGTGCCCCCGAAGCCGCCAGGTCCTCCGCTGCGCGCTTCACCGTGCATGACGTCTCCGCGTCCCTGGGCGTCGCCACCCCGGACACCGCGAGCCCTCGCGGTCCGAAGGCCGCTCGCACGCCTCCCGAGTCCCACGCGCGGCCGATGAACGCGAACCGCGCGGCGGCCTCGCGCCAGCTGCCCCCGAATCCGGCTGAGCCGTTCATGGAGCCGCCCGCGCCCGCGGGCCGCACCGCGCGCCTCGTCGAGGAGGCGTCGACGTGGAGCCGCGTGTGGCGGCCGTTCCTCTACGAGAGCATCGCGTGGTTCATCGGCGCGTTCCTCATCCTCTCCGGCACGCTCTACTTCGTCTTCGAGTCCTGGGACGGGATGACGTCCGTCACCCGCTCGCTCACCGTCTTCCTGATGACCGTGGGCTACTCCGTCGGCTTCTCCGTCTGGGGCGGCTTCCTCGCCCGCCGCGAGTCGCTGCGCAGGCCCGGCCACATCCTCGGCCTCATCGGCTCCGCCGTGGCCCCGCTGGGCGGCGTCGCGCTGGGGCCCATGGGCTTCGGTGAGGCCCTCCAACTCGACGGCGTTCACCCCGCGCTGCTCGTGCCGCTGCTCTTCGTCTGGGCCGGCGTCGCTGCCTTCCTCGCACGCAAGCCCGCCGAGTCCTTCGACGCGCCCTCGCGCCCGTTCGTCCAGGTGGGCCTCGTCGGCGCCACGCTCATCATGGGCCTCGCCCCCCTGGCCGCGCGGCTGGGCGCTCCGGCGGTGTGGCTCAACGCCCTGCCGTGCATCCTCTTCTTCCTGCTGTCGAGCAAGCCGCTCGCCACCCCGCGCAAGGGAGACGCGCTCGCGTTCGCGCTCACCGCGCCCCTGTACCTGACCGCGCTGTTCGCCATCCGGTTGCACCTGGCGCTGGGCTCCGCGGACGCCTCCGTCCCCGCCGGCACCTACGCGCCCTTCGTCGCCTTCCTGCTCGCCACCTGCCTGCGCTTCCGCACGCTCGATGCCGAACGCTCCGCGGATCCGCTCGCCGTCGGCACCGTGGCGCTCCAGGTGGCCTGCCTCGCGGGCGCCATCGGTGGCACCACGCCGGCCCTCTTCCTCACCGCCGCCATCTTCACCGGCACGCTGGTGTCCCTGTCGCGCGGGCCCGTGTCGCGCCTGCCGTGGCTCTATCCCGCGTACGTGGGCGCCTACCTCTCCTATGCGTCCAGCGTGCAGATCATCCCGCACGCGGCCACGGTCCTGATCAACGCCCTGAAGACGCGGCTGGGCTACCCGCCTTCGGAGGTGCTGCCCTTCCAGTACGGCGCCCTGACCGCCATCCCGTTCGTGCTCGCGGGCCTGGTGCTCGCGTTCCGCCTCCAGCGTCGCGGCGAGCGCACCGGCGATGCGCGCGACCTGGGCATCACGGACGTGCTCCTGCGCGCCACCACCTGGGCCGCGCCCGCGTTCGCGCTCTACGGACACCTGGGCACCGACATGCGCCCGGCCTTCTTCGCCACGCTCGCCCTGGCCGTGCTGTCCCTGGGCGCGGGCCTGCTGTTCAAGCGCTTCCCGCTGACCGCCGTGGGCTCCGTGCTCTTCGCGGCGCTGCCGCTCTCCGGAGCCATCGCCTTCGGTGCCGGGCCCGCGGCCGTCGTGGCGGGCACGTTGGCGCTGGGCCTCGCGGGACTCGTGTGGCGCCTGGAGGATGCGCGCACGCAGCGCTTCCTGGGCGCGGTGGTCGGCGTCCTCGGGACGAGCGCGTTCGCCTTCGCGCTGGGCGTGCACCCCGCCGCCGCGCCCATCGTGGGCCTGGCGCTCGGAAGCGTGGGCGTGCTGGTGGCCGCGTTCCGGCTGCGTGATGACGGCTATGTGGCCTTCGGCGCCTTCCTCGCCGCGGCGCTCCTGCCGAAGCTCGCCACCGTGCACTCCACGCAGGCGATGCTCGCGTCGATGGTGGGCGGTGCGCTGGTGCTCGCGCTGCTGGGCGAGCGCGGCGGCCTGCTCAAGCGGCTGGGCATCCCGGCCCTCCTGTACGCGGGGCTCGCCGTGACCTGGGGCCTCTGGAGCCAGGAGCCCTTCCTGGGCCCCGTCATCCTCACCGCCGCCGCGACCGTGGCGGTGACGTCCCGCACCTTCCCGGGCGTGCGGCCCTTCGCGGTCGTGCTCATGGGGCTCGCGCTGTTGCCGGACGTCCCGTCGCTCTACTCGGGGTGGCACCTGTCGCCGGCGGTCTCGCTGGTCCTGCTCATCGCGGCGTCGCTCCTCGCTTCGGTGGTGGCCGCGCACAAGGGCCGCAGTCCGAGCACCGTCACCGCGGGCATCCTCGCGCTCCTCCTGCCGCTGGTGCCGGTGGAGCTGGCGACCCCGTCCCAGCAGTCCGTGTTCCTGCTGGGCGCGGCGCTCGCGGCGCTCTTCACCGCTCGCGCGCTGCCCTCCACGCTGGGCCTGTTGATGGCCACCATCGAGGCGGGCGTCGCGCTGTACACGATGGGGCCCCTGGCCCTGCTGGGCCTGGCCACGTTCCTTGGCATCCTGGCCCTGCTGGACGACGTGCCCGCCGTGCGGCGCATCGCCACGGGCGGCGAGTCCTTCGCCCTCAGCTCCACCCTGGCCTCGATGGTGGTGCTGGCCGCTTCCACGGTGTGCTGGAACGAACATGCGCTGGCGCGGACTCCCCACGCCACGCTGCTCGCGCTCATCGGGCCCGCGCTGCTGCCGCTCTTGTGGACGCGCTCGCTGCGCCAGTCCTTCCCCGCGGCGCTCATGGTGCCCTTCAGTCTGTTGGGCATCGCGGCCGTGGGCCACCCTCCCGCGTGGGTGGCGCTGCTGCCGCTCTACCCGCTGCTGTTGGTGCGCGTCGTGGAGCACGTGCCGTCCGTGGCCTCGCTGCTCCTGCGCTCGCGTGACGAGGCTCCTCGCCACGCGCTGTCGATGTGGATGCAGGTCGCGGTCGCGGGCATGGGCGCGCTGTCGCTGATGGTGCCGGAGCTGGGACAGCGCGCGGCCCTGGTCTCCGCGGTCGCGCTGGTGCTCATGACGGGGCCCCTGCCGTCCTTGCGCGTGGGCATCGCCTCCGCGCTCCTGATGTTCATCCCGGAGGCGCGGCCCTTCGCCACGGTCCTCCTGCTGGCCCTCGCGCTGGCCTCGCATCACGTGCCCGACGCGCTCGCGGCCTTCTTCCGAGGGCCTCGCGATGAAGCGCTGCGGCCTACCGCCGTGGGTGGCGCCCTGGCCGTGACGCTGCTCTCCGTCCTCTCGTCGCCGACGCCCGGTGCGCTGGCGGCGCTCGGTGGGGTGCTGCTGGCGGCGACCTTCCTCCTGTCCCAGCGGTGGCTGCTCACCGCGGCGGTGTGGGCGTTCTCGCTCGCGCCCATCGGCTTGTCGGTGGATCCCGGAGCGTGGCGTCCGGAGGCGGGGCCGCTCGTCGCGGGCGTGGCCCTGGCCGCCGCGCTGCTGTCCGCCCTGTGCCAGTCCGGCGCCGTGCAGCGCACGCTGACGAACATCATGGCCCGCCTCACGCCGGGCATCGAAGGCACGTGGAGCGAGCCCCTGTGGGTGGGCAGCGCCGGCACCGTGGCCATGCTGTTGGGGCTGTGGCTGACGGCCGCGGGCCCGGGCGCGCTGCCCCTGCCGGTGGCGCTGGTGGCGGGTGCCGCGTCGCTGGTCCTGATGGTGACGCGCGAGCGCCTGATGATGAACGGCGCCACGGTGCTCCTGGGCGCGGTGCTGGTCGCCGCGGTGCCGCCGCTGTGGGCACCGGCCATCGTGGCCGGCGTGGGCCTGGTGCTGGCGCTGGTGGGCTTCGGGCTGGACAAGCGGGGCGTGGCGGTGGGCGCGGCGCTGCATCACAGCGGCGCGGTGCTGGCGCTGCTGTCACTGTCCGGCCTGCGGGACCTGAAGCACCCGGGCATGCCGCTGAGCGTGCTCTTCGCCTGGGCCACCGCGTGGACGGTGGTGCTGCGCCGTCGCGAGCGTGAATGGCTGGGCTGGGCCGCGTCCCTCGTCGCGGTCCACGCGCTCATCCTGCACTACGGCGCGGTGCACTCCACGGGTCGGGGCGCGGAGTTCATCCTCCCGTACTTCGGCGCGGCGACGGCGCTGCTCGCCACGCTGGTGCTGACGGTGGCGGGCCGGAAGGTGCGCGGGCCCATGGGGCTCGGCTTCTCCGGCGTGGCGCTCGCGGAGGTGCTGCTGGCGGTGCTGGCGGTGCACGTCCCGGGTGGCGCGGCGCGCGAGGCGTGGGCGGCGTGCGGCGGGCTCGTCTTCCTGCTCTTCGCCCTGGTGCGACACGCGGCGCGCGAAGAGGACGAAGCCGCGGCGTGGATGGCGCAGGCGGTGGTCGCGGCGGGCTACCTCTGCGTGCGCCTCATCGGCGTGGGCGCGAGCCCCAGCGCCCCGGACAGCCTGGCGTCGCTCATCGGCGGCGCGGTCTTCACCGGCCTCTACCTGTTCGTGCGGCGCGAGGGCGCGGGCCTGAAGGCCTTCCGCCGTCCGTCCATCGCGGGCGCGTGGCTGTTCCCGCTGGCGGGCCTGCTGTCGCTGCCGTGGGGTGAGCCCTTCGTGGCGGTGGCGCTGCTCGTGGGCTACGCGGCGCACTTCGCGGCGCTCGCGGCGTGTTCGAAGAACAAGGGCCCCGCGTCGCTCGTGTCCATCGTGGCCTTCAACCTGGCGCTGTTCTTCGTGTGGCTGGGCACCGGCTCCGGCGAGCCGCAGTACTACGCCATCCCCGCGGGCCTCTCCCTGCTGGCCCTGCTGCGCGTCTTCCGGGGCGGCCTGTCGCAGGACGCCTACGCGCAGCTGCGCGCCGTGGCGGTGACGTGCATCTACGTGGCGGGGGCCTGGAAGCCGCTCCTGTTCAACGACGGCGAGGCGATGCTCCTGTGCGTCTTCCTCTGCCTCGTGGGCGTGGGCGCGGGCATCGCGCTGCGGATCCGCTCCTACGTGTACCTGGGCTCGGGGTTCCTCGTGACGGCCGTGGCCGCCAACCTGGTGCGCTTCGGCATGCGCGACCACCGCGTGGGCGCCGCGTTCCTGTCGCTCCTGGGCCTGCTGGTGGTGGGTTTCATGGTGGTGCTCAGCGCCCACCGCGCAGCCCTCCTCCAGAGGTACGCCCGGGTGCGAGACCTGCTCGCGACCTGGGAAGGGTGATCGCTGTTTGACGTACAACGATTCCGGGGTTGAATGCGGACGCGTTCACCCCCGGAGGACTTGTTGCTGCTGCGTCGTTCGTCGCTCGTCATCCTGATGTCGCTGGGCTGCCTGGTGGGTTGTGCGCACGTCCCGAACGTCGCCTCCCCCCTGGCGTTGGGG
>NZ_RAWA01000365.1 GCF_003611675.1 Corallococcus sp. CA053C | reverse complement strand
AACCCGAGCCCGCCCTGGGAGCGGTCCAGGGCCTGGTGCTCCTGCACGAAGAGGTCGAACACGCGGGGCAGCATCTCCGGCGCGATGCCCACGCCGGTGTCGCGCACGGTGACGACCAGCTCGGCGCCCTCGCGCGTTCCCGTCACGGCGATGAAGCCGCCCGGTTCGGTGTAGCGGGCGGCGTTGGTGAGCAGGTTCGCGAACACCTGCGCGAGGCGCGTGGGGTCTGCGTCCAGGTCCGTGCCGTGGTCGGGCAGGTCCACCTCCAGCGTGTGCTGGCGCTGCTCGATGAGGGGGCTCGTCTGTTCAATCGCCTTGGCCACCACGTCGGTGAGCGAGGTGCGCTCGCGCTTCAGGGTGACCTTGCCCCGGGTGACGCGGCTGACGTCGAGCAGGTCGTCCACCATGCGCACCAGGTGCGTCACCTGCCGCTCGATGAGGGTGCGCTCGCGCTCCGCGGTGGTGTCGCCGCGCAGGCGCATCAGCTGGAGCGCGGTGAGGATGGGGGCCAGGGGGTTGCGCAGCTCGTGGCCGAGCATCGCGAGGAACTCGTCCTTCGCGCGGTTGGCGGACTCCGCCTCGCGGCGCGCGGTGGAAAGCTCCGTCACGTCGAAGGACACGACGACGATGGCCTCCACCTGGCCCCGGGCGTCGCTCATGGGCTGGTAGACGAGGTCGAAGAAGCGCTCCTGCGCGGGCTGCTCCGGGCCGTGGGTGAAGACGGCGCGCACGGACCGGCCGATGAAGGGCTCGCCCGTGGTGTAGACGCCGTCCAGCAGCTCGTAGATGCCCTGGTGGGCCAGGTCCGGGAGCGCCTCGCGGATGCCCTTGCCCATGACCTCCCGGTGCTGGATGAGCTGCAGGTAGCCCTGGTTGGCGAACTCGTAGACGTGCTCCGGGCCGCGCAGGATGGCGATGCCCACGGGCGCGTGCTGGAAGATGCGCCAGAGTCGCTCGGCGTGCGCGGCCTCCAGCGCACGCAGCCTTGAGCGCGTGAGCTGGGCGGTGACGCGCGACAGCAGCTCGCGGGTGGAGAACGGCTTCACCAGGTAGTCGTCCGCGCCGGCGCCCAGGCCCTCCTCCTTCGCCTCCTCGCCCGCGCGCGCGGACAGGAGGATGACGGGGACGTGGCGGGTGCGCTCGTCGGAGCGCAGGCCCTGGAGCAGCCCGAAGCCGTCCAGGCGGGGCATCATCACGTCGGTGAGGACCAGGTCCGGGGGGTGCGCGAGCGCGGCGGCGAGCGCGGCCTCTCCGTCCGCCACCGCCTCCACCGTCCAGTGGGCGCCCAGCAGACGGCCCACGTACTCGCGCATGTCGGCGTTGTCGTCCGCGAGCAGGATGCGCGGCCGCTCCAGTGAGTCCAGCGCGCCAGGGTCCACGTTCGCCGCGGGGGCGCTCCCCGGCAGCCAGCCCAGCGCGTCGCGCACGTAGGGGTCCGCGCCCGCGAGGAGCGCGCGGGGGTGCCGTGCGGCCGTCACCTGCTCCCTGGGCAGGTGCGCGAAGCCCGCGGGCAGGCGCACGGTGAACGTCGTGCCCCGGTCCACCTCGCTCTCGACGGAGAGCGTGCCCCCGTGCAGGCGCACCAGTTCGTGCACCAGGGCCAGCCCGATGCCGGAGCCTTCATGGGAGCGCGCGCGGGCGTTCTGCACGCGGTGGAAGCGCTCGAAGAGGCGGGGCAGTTCGTGCGCGGGGATGCCGGTGCCGGTGTCGGTGACGCGCAGCTCGGTGTGCCCGTCCCGCCAGCGCTGCGTCACGGTGATGCCGCCGCTGAAGGTGAACTTCAGCGCGTTGGACAGCAGGTTGAGGACGATCTTCTCCCACATCTCGTGGTCCACCCAGGCCGGCTCCGGCAGGGGAGGACAGTCGACGTCGAGCACGAGCCCCGCGCGCTCGATGGCGGAGCGGAAGGCGCTGGCGAGGCCCGCGGTCAGCGTCGCGAGGTCGGTGGGCTCATAGGCGGCCTGCACGCGCCCGGCTTCGATGCGCGCGAAGTCCAGCAGCATGTTGACCAGCTTGCGCAGGCGCACGGCGTTGCGGTGCACCGTCTCCAGCGCGTCGCCCTGGAGCGCGCGCGAGGGGCTGGCGAGCGCGTCCTCGGCGGGGCCCAGCAGCAGCGTGAGGGGCGTGCGCAGCTCGTGGCTGATGTTGCTGAAGAAGTCCGTCTTCGCGCGGTCGAGCGCGGCGAGCGCCTCCGCGCGCTGGCGCTCCTCCTCGTAGGCGCGGGCGTTGCCGATGGCGGCGGCGACCTGCTCGGAGGTGAGCTGGAAGAACGCGTGGTAGCGCGCGTCGAGCAACCGCCGCGGGCTGACGCCGCCCACGAGGAAGCCATGGGGCCGCGACTGGCCCGGCCGCGACAGGGCGCGCACCACGGCGCGCTGGGGAGGGCTGTTCCAGAGGCCGCCGGGCAAGGGCCCCATGCGCCGCGACAGGTCCTCCACGACGACCGCGCCGCCCGTGTCGACGACCTGGGCGAAGGGCCAGTCGGTGTCGCCTGCGTTGGAGAGCGATTGCTGCAGGGGCAGGGGCTCCAACGTGGCGTCGGGCAGCAGCGTTCCGCCGACGCGGCGGACGGTGTCGCCGTCCGCGTCCAGCAGGTAGAGCAGGGTGAAGGGCAGGTCCAGCGTGTTGGCCGCGAGCACGCCCAGCGCGGAGTGGCACGCCTGCTCCGGAGACTTCGCGTCGGCGCAGCGGGCCGCCAGGTCGCGCAGCGTCCGCATCTGCCGCTCGTGCTGGACCTCCTCGGTCGTCTCGCGCACGGTGACGAGCACGCCGCCCACGCCGCCGCGCTCGTCGGGAATGGGGCTGTACGAGAACGTGTGGAACGTCTCCTCGGTGAACCCGCGGCTGTTGATGAAGAGCGCCAGGTTCTCGCTCCAGGTCGCGGGCGCGCCTTCGAGCACGCCCCGGGCCATGGGGCCGACGACGTCCCAGATCTCCTGCCAGACCTGTTGGCCTGGTGCGCCGAGGGAGCCGGGGTGCTTGTGGCCGAGCACCGGGCGGTAGGCGTCGTTGTAGATCTGGATCATCTCCGGGCCCCACCACATGAGCATGGGGAACCGGTTGTTGAGCACGACGCCCACCATCGTCTTCAGGCTGATGGACCAGTCGCGCGAGGGCCCCAGCGGCGTCCGGGCCCAGTCCAGCGAGCGCACCAGTTCCCCCATCTCACCGCCGCCCGCGAAGTGATGCTCTTCGGAAGGAGCAGGAGACAGGGTGAGGGACAGGGACATGCGGTTCTCTGGGAGACACGGGGAGAAGGGAGGCGCCCCGGCTTCTAGTGGTGGGCGCGGGCCACTGCAATCCGAGAGGTCGAGCGAGGTTGGGCAGGATCAACCGTACGACAGGGGCTCTGCTCGCTGGACGCAGGACGTGGAAGCAGGCGAGCCATCCTGCTCAGCGCGTCATGGAGGCGTTGGGGAAACGACGCTTGGGAGGGGCTGCGCGGGGGAGGGTGCTCCCGCGTCCTGTGCCGACACGGAGGAGGGCGCGGACGCTGTCGCCGCGGTGGTGGGGGGCGCGGTCGTTGCCGCCGCGGTGTTCTGGGGCACGGCACTCGTCGAGGGCGCGGCCACTGCAGCGGGCGTTGTGACCGCGGCGTTCGCGGGAGGCGCGGCCGGTGGAGCGGGCGTTGTCACCACCGGGTTCGGAGGCACGGCACTCGCGGAAGGCGCGCCCGGTGATGCGGAGGCTGGCACGGCGGTGTTCGGAGGCACGGCGCTCGCGAGAGGCGCGCCCGGTGGAGCGGATGCTGTCGTCACAGCGTTCGGAGGGACAGGCGCCCCCAATGTTCCGGCAGGTGCCACCGCGGTGTTCGCGGGCACCGTGCTCCCCATCGTCGCCGTGCCACCCATCACCGTCCTCGGTGCGACAGGCGACGACGTGGGCAGCGCGCGGCGGATCTCCGCGCCCGCCGTGGCCACGATGGCGATGGAGATGAACAGGAACCCCGCCGTCTGCGCCACCGTCTCCACGCGCGGCGGAATGCGCCGTCCACTCACGGCCTCGACCGCGAGCAGCAGCACCCGGCCGCCATCCAGTCCCGGCACCGGCACCAACGTCAGCATCGCCAGCGCCACCGACGCCGCCACCAGCGCCCGCACCAGCGCGTCCATCCCCGACGCCGTGGACGACGCGACGTCGGATGACTCCTGGCGCATCAGCGCACCCGGTCCGCCCCGGCCCGCGACGCCCGGTCCGCGCACCAGCGCCACCAGCGTGGACAGCGCCTCGGACGCCACCTTCCCGGTGTGCACGACCGACTGGGTGAACGCCTCGCCGGGCGCATGCGTGCGGAACACGTACTGCTGGCTCACGCCGATGCGCCCCGCGCCCCGCTCATCCGCGCGAGGCCGCACCAGCACCGTGCGCGGCTCACCGTGCCTGTCCACCGCCAGCTCCAGGTCGCGGCCCACGCCGTCCGCCACCCGCGTGACGAAGTCCGACCAGTTCTCCAGCGGCTTGCCATCCACGCGCACCAGCCGGTCCCCCGGCAAGAGCTGCGCACGCGCCGCCTCCGAACCTGGCAGCACCGTGCCCACCGTCAGCGGCACCACCACGTGCGTGCCGGACGTGTAGAGCGCGAACAAGAGCCCCACCGCCACCGCGTAGTTCGCCACCGGCCCCGCCAGGATGATGCCCATCCGCTTGAGCGGCCCCAGCGTGCCGAACCCGGACGTGTCCTCCTCGCCGGAGCGGTGCGGGTTCATCCCCTGCAGGTTCGCGGACGCCCCCAGCGGCACGGCGCCCAGTACGAACTGCGTGCCGAACAGCCGGAACGACAAGAGCGGCGGCCCGAAGCCCACGGTGAAGCGCGGCACCCGCACGCCCAGCAGCCTCGCGGCCACCAGGTGCCCCAGCTCATGCACGATGAGCAGCGCCCCGAGGGCGAGCAGGACGAACAGGTAGTGCATCCGGGCCCTGGGCTACAGCTTGCGGCGCTTGCCGGTGCGCTTGTACGTCAGGTAGTCGGACAGGATGGTGCCGTGGTCGAAGCAGAGGTCCTTCGGCAGCTCGTCCCGCTTGAAGGTCTTCGCCTCCGCCGCGTCGTCCGCGCCCACCGGCTCGCCCGTCGCCTGCGCGATGAACACCGTGGAGATGGTGTGCAGCCGGGGGTCGCGCTTCGGATCCGAATAGCTGAAGAACTGCTCCTCCAGCTTCACGTCCAGGCCCGTCTCCTCCTTGGCCTCGCGGATGGCCGCCTTGTCCAGCGGCTCGCCCTCGTCCACGAAGCCGCCGGGCAGTGCCCAGCCCACGGGCGGGTTGGCGCGGCGGATGAGCACGATGCGCTCGCCCGACAGCTCGATGATGCAGTCCACGGTGGGTTTGGGGTTGCGGTATTCAGGCATGGCGTCGCACTCTACCCCCGCCCCCACGCGAGCGCCCGCTCCGGATGCGTCCCGTGGGCGATGGTGCGTGCCGTGTCTACCCTCCGACGCCTCTGCCTCATTGCCTTCGCGCTCGCGGCCCCTTCCCTGGCGGGTTGCCTGCCGTACAGCCAGAACGAGGGCGAATACGAGCTCACCCCCACCGAAGTGCTGCGCGACGACTGCAACCTGCTGTCGGAGGTGCAGTCCGACTTCCGGCTGGGCCTGCAGATCTCCGGGCGCGTGGTGCGCGCGGACTTCGGCGTGCAGAACATGCAGCTGCTCGGCTACTTCCTGGAGGACGGTGATGCGTTCACCGCCGACGGCAGCGTCGCCAACGTCAGCACCACGAGGAATGGCGAGGAGTGCCTGCTCGACCAGGTCCGCGTGCACCTGGACGCGACCACGCAGTGCGTGACGCAGTTCAATGGTCAACTGCGGCTCGCCTACGATTCCAACGGGGTCGCGCGCTGCAACTGCGAGCTGTGGGTCCGCTTCGAGGGCGTTCAGGGCAACACCCGTTGCGAAGAGGAGCCTTGAGCCCGGAGGCCAGGGTCCCTACAACAGGAGGGCTGTTCCCACGCGCAAATGAGGGACGCCCATGGCAGACACGCAGGAAATCGTCTCGGTCCTGACCGAGTCCCGCGTCTTTCCCCCACCCGCGGAGTTCTCCCAGCGGGCCCACATCCGCAGCATGCAGGACTACCAGCGGCTCTGGGACGAGGCCGAGAAGGACCCCCAGAAGTACTGGGGTGACCGCGCCCGCGAGGAGCTCTTCTGGAAGGAGCCCTTCCAGACGGTGCTGGACTGGAAGCCGCCGCACGCGCGCTGGTTCGTCGAGGGGAAGACCAACCTCGCCTACAACTGCCTGGACCGGCACCTGCCGAAGTTGAAGGACAAGCCCGCCATCCTCTTCGAGGGCGAGCCGGGCGACCGCCGCGCCATCACCTACGGGGAGCTGTCCCAGCAGGTGAACCGGCTGGCCAACGGCCTCAAGTCCCTGGGCGTGAAGAAGGGGGACCGCGTGGGCATCTACCTGCCCATGGTGCCGGAGGCCGCCGTCGCGATGCTGGCGTGCGCGCGGCTGGGCGCGGTGCACTCGGTGGTGTTCGGCGGCTTCTCCGCGGAGGCGCTCCAGGAGCGCATGAAGGACGCGGGCGTGAAGGTGCTGCTCACCGCGGACGGCGGCTGGCGCAAGGGCGCGGTGGTGCCGCTGATGAAGAACGTGGAGGCCGCGCTCACGCACGCCACCGGCATCGAGAAGGTCGTCGTGCTCACGCGCACCGGCGACGGCAAGCTGCCGGAGGGGCCGAAGTTCCTCGCGTGGGACGCGCTGGTGAAGGGCCAGCCCGACACCTGCGAGCCGGAGTGGGTGGAGAGCGAACACCCGCTGTTCATCCTCTACACCTCCGGCTCCACCGGGAAGCCCAAGGGCGTGCTGCACACCACGGCGGGCTACGCGATGAACGCGTCGCTCACCACGCGCTGGGTGTTCGACCTGCGCGAGGACGACGTCTACTGGTGCACCGCCGACGTGGGCTGGGTGACGGGCCACAGCTACGTCGTCTACGGCCCGCTGATGAACGGCGTCACCACGGTGCTCTACGAAGGCGCGCCCACGCAGCCGGGGCCGGACCGCTTCTGGGACATCATCGAGCGCTACAAGGTCTCCATCCTCTACACCGCGCCCACCGCCATCCGCGCCTTCATGCGCCTGGGTGACGGGCCGGTGAAGCAGCATGACCTGTCCTCGCTGCGCCTCCTGGGCAGCGTGGGCGAGCCCATCAACCCCGAGGCGTGGATGTGGTACCGCGACGTCATCGGCGGCGGCCGCTGCCCCGTCGTGGACACGTGGTGGCAGACGGAGACGGGCAGCATCATGATCTCCCCGCTGCCCGGCGCCACGCCCACCAAGCCGGGCTCCGCCACCTTCCCGCTGCCCGGCATCCACGCGGAGATATTGGACCGCGACGGCAAGCGGGTGCCCCGGGGACAGGGCGGGTTGCTGTTCGTCACGAAGCCCTGGCCGTCCATGCTGCGCTCCGTGTACGGCGACCCGGAGCGGTACGCGAACACGTACTTCAGCGAGCTGCCCGGCATGTACTTCACCGGCGACGGCGCGCGCACGGACGCGGACGGCTACGTGTGGCTGATGGGTCGCGTGGACGACGTGGTGAACGTCGCGGGCCATCGCCTGGGCACCGCGGAGGTGGAGAGCGCGCTCGTCGCGCACGCGAAGGTGGCCGAGGCCGCGGTGGTGGGGCGCCCGGACGACCTGAAGGGCACCGCGCTTGTCGCCTTCGTGACGCTCAAGCAGGGCAACGCTCCCTCGGACGCGCTCAAGAAGGAGCTGGCCGCGCACGTCGCGAAGGAGATTGGCGCCATCGCCCGGCCGGATGAGATCCGCTTCGCGGAAGGGCTGCCCAAGACGCGCTCCGGGAAGATCATGCGCCGGCTGCTGCGCGACGTGGCCGCGGGCAACCACTCCACGCAGGACACCACCACGCTGGAGGACCTCAACGTGCTGGCCGCGCTGCGCCAGAACGACGAGTAGCGTTACTTCAGGCCGGGCCGTCCTCCGCGCCCTTGCGGGGGCGGCCGTGCTTGTCCTTCACGTTCTCCCGGTCCGCCTTGCTCCACCAGACGCGGGAGCTCCAGAGCGCGGGGCCGAGGACGACGGTGAGGACGAAGAAGATGACCAGGCCCACCACGATCTCCGTCACGTCGCTACCTCCTGGGGCCCGTGGCGGAAAGTGAAGGCGCCGGGCCGGAAAAATGAACCCTAGCGTCCCCGGACGGGCGCCGCCACGCGGCCGGCAGGCTGGGAAGTAGCGGAACGTCCGGCGCCCATCGTCTCCACGCATGACGCGGGGCACAGCTTGGAGTCTGGAGCCTGGGGCCCGGGCGCTTCGCGGTCGGGCAACCTGCCTGGGCGGGCAGCGGGCGGCAGTCCTGCTAGATTGCGCCGCCATGAACCGATTCCCCTCGACCCTGCTCACCGCGCTGCCGCTGACGGCGGTGCTGGTGGCCCCCATCGCGGATGCCTGCACCAGCATGCTGGTGACGAAGGGCGCCACGACGGACGGCTCCACGTTCATCACCTACGCGGCCGACTCGCACGAGCTGTACGGCGAGCTGTACCACACGCCCGCGCGCCGCCATGCGGCCGGCGCCATGCGCGACGTCATCGACTGGGACTCGGGCAAGTTCCTGGGACGCATCAAGGAGCTGCCCGTCACGTACTCCGTGGTGGGCAACATGAACGAGCACCAGCTCTCCATCAGCGAGTCCACCTTCACGGGCCGCAAGGAGCTGGAGGGGCCCGCGGGCCTCATCGACTACGGCTCGCTCATCTACATCGCGCTGGAGCGCTCCAAGACGGCGCGCGAGGCCATCCAGGTGATGACGGACCTGGTCGCGGAGTACGGCTACTCCTCCACGGGCGAGACGTTCTCCATCGCCGACCCGAAGGAGGCGTGGCTCCTGGAGATGATTGGCAAGGGCGCGGGCCAGAAGGGCGCGGTGTGGGTGGCGCGCAAGCTGCCCGACGGCGTCATCTCCGCGCACGCGAACCAGTCGCGGATCCGCCAGTTCCCGCTCAATGATTCGGCCACCGCGCTGTACGCGCCGGACGTCATCTCGTTCGCGCGCGCGAAGGGCTGGTACACGGGCGCGGACAAGGACTTCAGCTTCGCGGACACGTACCACCCGCTGGACTTCGGGGGGCAGCGCTTCTCCGAAGGGCGCGTGTGGAGCATCTTCCGCCGCGCGGCCCCGTCGCTGAAGCTGGGCGTCGAATACGCGGACGGCTCGGACGTGACGAAGCGCCTGCCCTTGTGGGTGAAGCCGGACAAGAAGGTGTCCGTGCAGGACGCGATGGCGCTCATGCGCGACCACTTCGAGGGCACGCCGCTGGATATGTCCAAGGACGTGGGCGCGGGGCCCTACGCGGTGCCCTACCGCTGGCGGCCGATGACGTGGGACGTGGACGGCAAGAGCTACGTCCACGAGCGCGCCATCTCCACGCAGCAGACGGGCTTCTCCTTCGTCGCGCAGATGCGCTCCACGCTGCCGGACGCCATTGGCGGCGTGCTCTGGTTCGGCGTGGATGACACGTACACCACCGTGTACACGCCCATGTACGCGGGCATCCGGCAGGTGCCGAAGAACTTCTCCCAGGGCGTGGCCAGCCGGGGCGACTTCTCCTGGGACTCGTCCTTCTGGGTCTTCAACTGGGTGTCGAACCAGGCCTACGGGCGCTGGAGCGACATGATCGTCGACGTGCAGAAGGCGCAGGGGGAGCTGGAGGGACAGTTCCTCGCGGATCAGGCCAACGTGGAGAGCATCGCGCAGACGCTCTACAAGCGCACGCCGGAGCAGGCCCGCCAGTACCTCACGGAGTACTCGCTCCAGCAGGGCGACAAGGTGCACGCGCGCTGGCGCAAGCTGGGCGAGCAGCTGCTGGTGAAGTACATCGACGGCAACGTGCGGGACGCGCAGGGCAAGGTGAATCACCCCCGCTACCCGGACGCGTGGTACCGCCGCATCGCCGCGGACAACGGAGCCATCCTGCAGTCGCGCGAGAAGCCCGAGCCCAAGCCCCAGGCGCCCGCGGCCCCGG
>NZ_RAWA01000364.1 GCF_003611675.1 Corallococcus sp. CA053C | reverse complement strand
CCCGGCGCCCGGCAAGACCCCGGCGAAGACGCCGCCCCCGCCCGCGACGAAGTAATCACCGCCGCACCCATCGCTCCCGCATCACGATGACGGGAGCGACGGAGACGAGGGCCGGACGTGGGGGACACCCTCCCTCGCGCCGGCCCTCTTCGCGTTCCAGGGGGACACCGGAACGGGAACGCGCTGGCGCCCCCGTCCCCACCGCGCTACGCCCGCGCGTGAGCACGCAACGGGCCCGCCGAAGCTCCGGGCCCCGAAAGGACGCGACGACGATGAGGCCGGACATGAAGAGGCTCACGTGGGTGCTGGCGGCGGCGGTGATGTTGGGCGCCTGCGCGACGGGCAAGCCGGCGGAGGTGGCGATTACGCCGTCCGCCACGGGCGCCGTCTCCGAGGAGGAGTTCAAGGCCCTGCACACCCTGCGCACGGACGCGGCCCCTGCTCGCAAGGGCCAGGAGATCGAGCTGCCCGGCGGCGCGAAGGCGTACCTGAGCCTGCCGGAGAACGCGAAGGGCCCCCTGCCGGGCATCATCGTCATCCACGAGTGGTGGGGCCTCAACGAGCACGTGCAGCACTGGACGGACCGGCTGGCGGCCGAGGGCTACGCCGCGCTCGCGGTGGACCTGTACGGCGGCAAGGTGGGCACGAACCCGGATGAAGCGCTCGCGCTCGTGAAGGCGGTGGATCCCGAACAGGCGACGAAGACGCTGCTGGCCGCGCACGCGTTCCTCAAGAGCGACCCGCGCATCCAGGCCCCGCGCACGGGCAGCATCGGCTGGTGCTTCGGCGGTGGCTGGTCCCTGCGCACCGCGATGGCGGTGCCGGAGTTGAGCGCGGCGGTCCTCTACTACGGCCACCCGGTGACGGACGCCCAGCAGCTCTCCACCATCAAGGCGCAGGTGCTGGGCATCTTCGGCACGAAGGACAAGTCCATCCCGCCGGAGACGGTGCGCGCCTTCGAGAAGGCGCTGGAGGACGCGGGCGTGCGCAGCCGCATCCTCGAGTACGACGCGGACCACGCCTTCGCCAACCCCTCCGGCGGGCGCTACGACGAACGCTCCGCCTCGGCGGCCTGGGCGGAGACGTCCGCGTTCCTCGCGCGCACCCTCAAGCGTTGACGCAGGCGCCTGCGTCAGTAGGGCCGCTGGCCCACGTAGTTGCCCGGCGGCGCGTAGTTGCACACCCAGAAGTCCCACGCGGCGTTCCCCCCTCCGAAGGGCGAACCCGTCGTGCAGCGCTTCACCGCGCAGCCCAGGCGGGTGCTGTTGCGCCACACCACCTGCGTGTAGTGGCCGCAGACCTTGCTCGTCGCGCAGGTGTTCTTCGCGTAGTCGTAGTCCTTCGCCTCGTCCACCCAGCCCTTCACCGCGCCCTTCGTCGTCTGGTAGTCCGGTGTGGCGGCGGCGATGTTCTCGCCCGCGTTCCCCCGGTTCGGGTTGTGCTCGAAGCTGCAGTTGTCCGCCCACCCCTGCGCGACCGCCGCCACGGTGGCGTCCCAGGTGAGCGGGGCCAGGGCGGGGGACGGCTGCGGCAGGGCGCTGGCCCGGGCCGCGTTGTGGGCCTCCAGCATGTCGGTGGCGAACTGCGTGGGCCCCACCGGCCCCGCGTCGGAGGTCGTGCCCGCGTCGCTCGTGGCACCGGCGTCGAGGCCCGCGTCCACGGTGTCATCCGGCGTATCCCCGTCAGGGATGCAGGCGACCAGGAGGAGCGGCGTGAGCAGGGCGGCAGCGGACAGGGGACGGAAGGAGAAGAGGCGGCGCATGGGTTGGATTATCCGCGCGCGGGTGGGTGTGCGAGCAAGCGGACAGCAGTCGGATGCTGCGATGGAGGGCGGCCTGCCGCGCTGTGCTAGGGTCGGCTGTCCAGTCAGGAGAGACGCGACATGAGCCAAGACGAATCCCGCGCGCGCAAGGTCCAGACGGCCCTGGAAGGGAACGATGAGTTCAGCACCTTTTCCATCGACCCCGACCTGAAGAAGCTGAAGATGAAGCTGGACCTCCAGGCGAACGCCCAGCACCAGCAGTCCGGTCGCCCGGAGAGCGCGCCCAAGTCGGGCATGTTCATGCGGCTGTTCCACAAGATGTTCCGGGGCTGAGCGTCCCATCCGGGGGTCCTCCGGCGGAGGCTCGGCCCGGCGGAGGGTGATGATGGTGAAGGAGTCCTACCGCGCGCAGTGGGAGCGCTCGCGGGCGTACCTGGAGACCGGCGACCTGGGGCTTGCCCTGCAGGAGCTGCGCGACGGGCTGACGCTGGCGCCGGATGACGCGTTCCTCTGGGAAGAGGTCTTCAACCTGTCGCTGCTCGGCGGGCTGACGCAGAACGCCCTGGCCGCCGCCGTGAAGCTGCGCGAGCTGGCGCCGGATGACCCCCGCTTTCTCGGCATGCACGCCATGGCCGCGATGCTCGCCGGCAAGCTGGCGGACGCGCTGCCCCTCTTCGAGGAGGTGCTCCGTCGCGAGCCCGGCTCGGTGGAGGCCCGCCGGCAGCTCGCGCGGGCGCTGGATGTCGCGGGCCAGCGCGGCCGGGTGCGCGCGCTGCTGGAGGAGGCCGTGGCGATGGCGCCCACGGAGACGGGCGCCCCCAACGACCTCGCGGTGCACTACCTGGACCACGTCCCGGGCGAGGGGCCGGCGCTCGCCGTGCGCGTCCTCACCCCCGTGGTGCAGGCGCACCCGAAGGATCCGTCCACGCACTTCAACCTGGCGCTGGCCCATCGGGTGAGCGACCCGGACCGGGCGCGCTATCACGTGCAGCGGGTCCTGAAGGGCGACGACAAGGAGCTGAAGGAGCAGGCGCGGCAGCTGCTGACGATGCTTCCAGGCTGAGCATCTCCGAGCCTCGGAGCCTCCGGGCCCCCCGTGTCAGGGGCGCCCGGCGGTGGCCGTCCCGGCGGCCATGGATTTCCAGAGACAGACCCTGAAGACGCGCTCCGCCGTGACCTCCCTGTGCTGGAGCGGCGATGCGCTCGTGGATCCGGTGGACGGCGGCGTGCGCTACCACCTGGACGGCACCTGCTTCGACCCGCACGTGCGCTTCGCCTTCCGCTTCGACCGCGCGGTGATGTCGCCGGACGGCCGCTACAGCGTCCTGTACGAATCGCTCGGGACGACGGGGCTGCTGCTCGAAGGCACCCGCGTGGTGCGCCAGCTCCAGCGCGACTTCTACCAGGCGAACGTCTACGACTACCCCGTCGCCCTGCACACGCTCCCGAGCGGCCGCACGCTGCTGGCCCACTGTCCGGAGTCCTACTGCGTGCTGGAGCTGGAGGACGCCGCGACGGGCGAGCGCCTCACGAAGCGCACGAATGATCCGGTGGACTTCTTCCACTCGCGGCTCCAGTTCAGCCCGGACGGGCGCTACCTGTCGAGCGCGGGGTGGATCTGGCACCCGGTGGACGCGATGTCGGTGGTGGACGTGTCCCGCGCGCTGGAGGACCCCGCCGCGCTGGACCGGGCCGACCTGATGGACGGCGTGGAGCAGGGCCTCTTCTTCCTGTCCGGGACCTTCGGTGCGCGTGACACGCTCGTCTTCGTCCGCGTGGACGAGTCCCGTGAGGGCGACACCTTCTACCTGGGCACGTACTCGCTCGCGGAGCGGAAGCTGCTGTCGGAGGTGCCGCTGGAGGAGCCCGCGGGCCCGCTGATGGTCGTGGGCACGGAGCACGTCGTGGACTTCCACCAGCACCCGAAGCTGGTGGAGCGCGCCACGGGCCGCGTCGTGCAGCGCTGGCCGGACCTGTCCACGGGCCTGGCGCTGAGCAGCATCCGCCACCACCTGCCGGCCTCGCCGCCGTTCGCGATGGACCCCGCGAACCGCCGCTTCGCGGTGGGCACGGCGGACGGCATCGAGGTCATCACGCTCGCGGCTCAGTAGGGCTTCTGGCCCACCCAGTTGCCCGGCGGCGCGTAGTTGCACACCCAGAGCTGCCACGTGCCCACGTTCGAGCCGAAAGGCGAGTTCTTCGTGCACAGCCGCGTCGCGCAGCCCACCGCCTGCGTGGTGCGCCACACCACCTGCGTGTAGTGGCCGCACATCTTCCCGGGCGCGCACTTGCCGCTCGCGGGGTCGTAGTCCGCGGACTCGTCCGCCCAGCTCTTCACCACCTGCGCGGTGGTCCACGTGTCCGGCGTCGCGGCGGCCAGGTTCTCCCCGAAGGTGCCCCGGTCCGGGTTGTGCTCGAAGCGGCACTCCTTCGCGTAGGCCTCCGCCTTGCGCGCGGCCTCGTCGGACCACACCAGCGCCGGCAGCGCGGGCTTCGGCGTGGGACGCGAGGCGCGGGCCCGCGCCTGGTTGTGCGCCGTCACCATGTCGCGCTTCAGGTCGGCGGCGGACGGCACGGGCTTGCGGGTGCCATCCGACGGCGTGGGCGTCGGGGTGGGCGCGGGCATCTTGCGCGCGGCGGCGTTGGCCGCGGACCGCTTCGTGGACGCGGAGACGGGACGCGAGGACTGCGTACTGGGGACACAGCCGAGCCACGGGGTCAGCAGCAACACGGCGAGCCCGCGGCGGAACACAGGAAGAGCCATGCGCGGAATCATCCCGCGTCGCGGCCCGCCGCGCAGCGACAAGTGAACGCGCCTGGGCGCACGCTACCCGTCCAGGCCGGGCAGGGGTCCCGTGCCGTCGTCCCCGAAGGTGTTCGTGGGCACGCCGAAGATGCGCAGCAGGGAGGTGTACAGGTTGGCCAGGGGGACGCCCTCGTAGCGCACGTGCCGTCCGGGGGAGAGCGCTCCGCCCGCGCGTCCCGCCAGCAGGATGGGCAGGTTCTTGTGCTCGTGCATGTTGCCGTCCGCGACCTCGCTGGAGAAGTACACGGCGCTGTGGTCCAGCAGCGTCCCGCCCTCCTCCTGCACGCCCTTGAGGCGCTGGAGGAGGTACGCGTACTGCTCCACCTCCCACTTGTCGATCTTCGCCAGCGCGTCGTAGTTGGCCTGGGCCTTCTGGTGGTGCGAGTAGGCGTGGTGTTCGCCGGAGAGCCCCAGGAACGAATACACGCGCTGGCTGCGCGCGTTGCCCAGCATGAAGGTGCACGTGCGGGTGAGGTCGCATTGGAACGCGAGCACGATGAGGTCCATCATCGCCTTCGTCTTCTCGCGGATGTCCTCGGTGTCCGCGGGCGGTGCGACCGCGCCGCACGTGGGGCCGGTGCCCTCCATCGCGTTGACGCGCAGCTCCAGCTCGCGCACGCCGGTGAAGTACTCGTCCAGCTTGCGCCGGTCCGTGGTGCCCAGCCGTCCCTGGAGCGCCTTCGCGTCGTCGCGCACGGCGTCGATGATGCTCAGGCCATACGCGCGCCGCTTCGCCAGCTCCGCCTGGCTGGCGGTGGGGTCGAAGTCCGCGAAGAGCCGGTCGAACGCGGCCCGGGGCTTCGTCTCCTTGGGCACCGGCGTGGACGGCCCCGCCCAGGCGATGTTGTTCGCGTACGGGCACGCATAGCCGGAGTCGCAGTTGCCAATGCCCTTGCCCGCGTCGATGCCCAGCTCCAGCGACGCGAAGCGCGTGGCCTTGCCCACGGTGCGCGCCAGCACCTGATCCATGGAGACGCCGGTGCGGATGTTGGAGCCCTCCGTCTTGAACGCCTTCACGCAGCTCAGGAACGCGGCCGTCGCGGCGGCGTGGTGGCCATCGCCGTCCGGCTTCCCCGGAAGGTTGTTCAGTCCGCTCAGCACCAGCAGGTCGTCCTTCACCGGCGCCAGCGATGCGAGCGTGGGCGTCAGGGCCCAGTTCGTGCCCACCGTCGTGGGTGTCCACTTCGGCATGTGGATGCCGCAGGGCGTGTAGAAGACGGCGAAGCGGCGCGGCGCGGGAGGCGCGGCGCGCGCCACGCCGGGGCGCATGACGTCCAGCAGGGGCAGCGCCATCAGCGCGCCCACGCCACGCAGCAGGGTCCGGCGGGACAGGACGGGGGGGCGGCTCATGGCTTCGTTCCTCCGGGGGACTCGCCCCGCCGTTGCAGGAACGCGTCGCTGCGGACGATGGCGAGCAGGTAGTCGGCGAGGCGGCCGCCGTGCGACTCGGCCTCCTTCGAGATGGCGCGCACGGTGCAACGGTCCGCGTCCTCCGCGCCCCGGCCGAGCGCGTAGGACAGCAGGTGGCGCGTCATGCACGCGGACAGGTCTGGGTCCTGCTTCACGACGGCGCGCAGCTCCACCACGCCCGTGAAGGTCTTCCCACCGGGCAGCTCTCCGCTGGGGTCCACCACCGCGCCGCCCTCCTCCTTCACGCGCCAGCGGCCCACCGGATCAAAGTTCTCCATGCCGAAGCCCAGCGGATCCATCAGCGTGTGGCACCCCGCGCACGTGGGGTCCGCGCGGTGCTGCCGCATGCGCTCCTTGATGTTGAGCGTGGGGTCGACAGACGGGGCCAGCCCGCCCGCGTCGGGCGGCGGCGGGGGCGGGCCCTTGCACAACAGCTGCTCCAGCACCCACACCCCGCGCTTCACCGGCGAGGTGCGATCCGCGTTGGCGGTGACGGTGAGCAGCGCGCCCTTGCCGAAGAGGCCCGCGCGCTCCGGGTGGCCCTCCAGGCTCACGCGCGTCATCGCGTCGGTGCCCACGGGAGGCAGCCCGTAGTGCGCCGCCAGCCGGTCGTTCACGTAGGTGAAGTCCGCGTCCAGCAGGTCCTTGAGCCGGTGGTCCCCGGTGATGAACTCCTGGAACAGCAGCTTCATCTCCTGGCGCATCGCCTGGCGCAGCGGCTCGTCGAAGCCGTAGCGCGGCTCCGGCTGGGCGAAGTCGAGCGCGCGCGTGTAGAGCCACTGCCCGGCGAAGTTGTCCACCAGTGCCCGGGCCCTGGGGTCCGCCAGCATGCGCCGCACCTGCGCCTCCAGCACCGCGGGCTCGTGCAGCTGGCCGGCCTCCGCGGCCTTCAGCAGCGCTTCGTCCGGCATGCTGCTCCAGAGGAAGTAGGACAGGCGGCTCGCCAGCTCCGTGTCGCTCACGGGATGCGGCGCGGTGGACGTGGGCGCAGGGTCCAACTCCACGCGGAAGAGGAAGTTCGGCGACACCAGCACCGAGCGCAGCGCCAGCTTCACGCCCACCTCCGGCGCATCCCCGTGCTGCTTCGCCACCGCGACGAAGCGCACCAGGGTGTCCACCTCACCCGGCGTCACCGGCCGTCGCCACGCGCGACGGGCGAAGTCCTGGAGCAGGGCGCGTGCGCAGGGCTCCGGCGTGGCGGGGTCCAGTTCGCAGGTGCGCAGCGTGCCCTTCGCCCACGCGGCCTCCACCAGTTGCTGCGCCGCGTGCGAATACTTCTCCATCAACAGCGGGGACATGCTGAGCACGTCCGCGTTGTTGTCGAAGCCGAAGCCGTGGTCGTCCGGGGGGAAGTCCTGCGCGGGCGCACGGGTGTCGCCCAGCAGGTCGCGCACGGTGTTGTCGTACTCGGCGCGGTTGAGGCGGTGCAGGGTGACGCGGCCCGGGTCCCGCGGCTGGCCGCGACACGCGGCGTCCAGCGGATCCACCGGCGTGCCATCCGGATCCGTGGGACCGGGCAGCACCCGGGCCTTCGGGAGGGACGCGTCGCAGCCCGCGAGCAGCACCCCCGCGAGGGCCACCCCCGTCCATCTCCAACCCCGAGCCCTCACGTCGCGCGCTCCTCCACCGGGCCTTCACACGCGAGGCCGCAGGTGAGCGCGCTTCAAGCAAAAGCCTCTCCAGTCGCCGGGTGATGACGGCTGGACGGCGGGCTCCATCCCCGGGGTGGGGATGAGGGACGACGCGGGCCCGGGAGGAGAAGAGAAGTTCCCCGAAGGGGTGAAGCGAGCGCGACACGGTGGCGAAGCGCGCCACCGTGCCGCGTGCCCTGTCAGGCGACGGCTACTTCGTGTCCTTCGCGGTGTCCGTCGTCTTCGCGGCGGTGCCATCCAGGTAGGCGCGGAAGGCCTCGAAGGCATACGGCCGGCCGAGGAAGTCCTGCACCAGCTCCGCGGCGGGCTTGGAGCCGCCCGGATCCAGCACGGTGTGGCGGTACTTCAGCGCGGTGTCGCGGTCCAGGTAGCCGTTCTTCTGGAACTCGGACTCCAGGTCCTTCGCGATGACGGAGGACCAGAGGTACGTGTAGTACGCGGCCGAGTACCCATCCAGGTGTCCGAACGCGAGCTCGAAGTGCGTGCCGTCGCGGAACTCGTGGCGGAAGGGGCTGAGCTTCTTCTGCAGCTCCGACAGCACGGCGGCCGTGTCGAAGCCCGGCGCGCGCGAGTAGTACTGGAGGCTGACCGCGGACAGGAACAGCTGGCGGCGCGCCCACAGGCCCGTGCCGAACTCCTTCGACGCGCGCAGCTTCTCCACCAGCTCCGCGGGGATGGGCTCGTTCGTCTCGTGGTGCCTGGCGAAGCTCTTGAGCACCTCCGGCTGCTGCGCCCACTCCTGGAGCAGCATGGACGGCGTCTCCACGAAGTCGCGCTCGGTGGAGATGCCGGAGATGGGCGTCCACTTCTGGTGCCCGGAGAAGATGGTGTGCATCAGGTGACCGAACTCGTGGAAGAACGTCCCCACCTCGTCGTGCGTCATCAGGTCGCCGGGGCGCGGGAAGTTGCACACCAGCACGCCCTCCGGCAGCCGCTTGTCGGCTTCACCGGTGATCAGGTCGAACTGCGCCGCGTGCTTGTACTTGTCGTTGCGCGGGTGCATGTCCAGGAAGATGCGGCCCAGGGGCTTGCCGCCCTCCAGGACGTCGTATGCCTCCACGTCCGCGTGCCACGTCTTCACGTCCTTCACCGGCTGGAAGACCACGCCCCAGAGGCTGGAGGTGATGGCCATCACGCCGTCCTTCACCCGCGCGTACTCCAGGTAGGGCCGCACCGCCTGCGAGTCGTAGCCGAAGCGCTCCGCGCGCACCCGGTCCTCGTAGTAGTCCTGGTCCCACGGCTCCACCACGGTGGCGCCCTTCACGTCCTTCTTCTTGCGCGCCAGCAGCTCCGCCATCTCCTTCTTCGCGCGGGCCTCCGTCGCCTGCGCCAGCTGGTCGATGAAGTCCGCGGCCGCCTGCTGCGTGCGCGTCATCCGCGTCTCGGTGGTGAAGGCCGCCCAGTTGGCGTACCCCAGCAGCGTGGCCAGCTCGTTGCGCTTCGCGATGAGCTGGGTGAGCACCTCCTGGTTCTTCGGGAACGCGCGCTGCCGGTACGCGCGCCACAGCTTCTCGCGCGCCTTGGCGTTCTTCGCGTACGTCATGAACGGGAAGTAGTCCGGGTAGTTGCTGCTGATGACCACCTTGCCGTCCGCGCCCGGCGCGTGCGCCTTCTTGTAGTCCTCCGGCAGCCCGTCCAGCTCCTTGGGCGCGAAGGCCACGGTGCGGATGTCCTCGGCGATGTTCTGCCCGAACTGCTGGCCCAGCTTGAGGATCTCGTCGTTGAGCGCCTTCACCTGCTGGCGCGTGGGCTCGTCGCGGTCCACGCCCACGCGGCGGAAGTCCAGCAGCGCGCGGTCCACCCAGTGGCGCGTGGCTTCGTCCGACTTGGACAGGTCCACCAGCGACAGCGCGTCATAGACGCCGCGGTCCTGGGACAGCGCCACGTTGGCCGCGTCCACCTGCTGCTCGCACTCGCGGGACGCGTCGCGCATGGCGGCGTCCGGGTGCACCTCGTGCGTGAGGCCGGAGCGGTTGGACGCGTTGATGAGCGCCGTCTGCGCCTCGTCGTACGCCTTGAGCACCGCCTGCCCGTTCGTCTTCGCGTCCAGCTTCTTCAGCGCGACCACCTGCGCCTGGGCGCGCTCCAGGTCCGCCTTGCACAGGGCCTTGAACGCGTCCGGCGTCCCCGCCAGCGGCTCGGAGCCCTTGAAGGGCGCCAGCTGGGTCTTCGCCGCGTTGGCGGCGATGCGGGCCTGGGCCTCGCGGTTCTGGGTGATGCTGCCGTTGGAGCAACCCGTCGCGGCGAGCGCCGCCACGACGGTGAGCGCGGGGATTCTCAAAGGGGCTTCCTCCACAAATGGACTGACGTGAAACGCCGGCCCGTCATGCCACATCCCCACCCCTCTCCGCCCGTCCGCAGTGAACGGCCACCC
>NZ_RAWA01000363.1 GCF_003611675.1 Corallococcus sp. CA053C | reverse complement strand
CGCCTGCCCCGCCCGCGGCCCCTCCGGTGGAGGCCGCCAAGCCCGCGGTCCCCTCCGAGGTGACGGTGCTCGTCACCGGCAGCACCCGTGGCCAGCTCCTGCCCGTCGAAGGCAAGGGCGGCGCCGCGGAGCTGATGGGCCGTTGGGTGAATGATGAAAAGCACTGTCCCGGTCCGCTGAAGGACGGCCAGGCGACCTGCGCGGACGCCGGCACGCTCGCCCTGACGACGGGCGACCTGTGGACGGGCCCGGCCCTCTCCTCGTTCTTCCTGGGCGCTCCGACGGCCGAGGTGATGGGGCACATGGGCTATGCGGCCTCCGCGCTGGGCAACCACGAGCTGTCGTACGCCAAGGACTCCTTCCTGAAGAACCGCGCGGCGGGGGGCTTCCCCTTCCTGGCGGCGAACCTGAAGGTCACGGACGCGTCGCTGGCGAAGGACCTGGCCATGCCCGCGTTCCAGGTCTTCGACCGGCGCGGCCTGAAGGTCGGCGTGGTGGGCCTCACGTCGCAGAAGACGGTGCGCACCGCCATGTCCGGCCGCGCGGAAGGCCTGGAGGTGACGCCCTCCGAGGACGCGCTCAACACCGCGGTGCCCGAGGCGCGCAAGGCCGGCGCGGACGTCATCGTCGTGGTGGCGGACCAGTGCCCCACGGACCTGCAGCCCGTCGTGTCGAAGCACCCCGAGTGGAAGGTGTCGCTCGTGGCCGGTGGTCGCTGCGCGGAAGTCAGCGGCCCCAAGAAGGACGGGGAGACCACGTACGTGTCGCTGGGCCGCGGCTTTGATTCGTACCTGCGCGCGCAGCTGAAGTTCGACCCGGCGAAGCCCGCGGGCGAGAAGCTGACGGCCGTGGACACGAAGCTCGTCGACGTCACGGGCGGCACGCCGGATGCTGAGACGGCGAAGCGCATCGCCGAGTGGCAGACGAAGGTGGAGCAGGCGCTGGGCCGGAAGATCGGCTTCACCAAGGCCGGCATCCCCCAGGACTCGCCGCTGATGGCGAAGTGGGTGGCGGGCGCGGTGCGCGCGCAGCTGAACACCGACGCGGCCATCCTCAACAAGGGCGGCCTGCGCGGCGGCCTGCCGGCGGGCGACGTGACGCTGGGCAGCGTGTACTCGGTGATGCCGTTCGAGAACTCGCTGCTCACCGTGAAGCTCAAGGGCGAGGACCTGGCGAAGCAGCTGGAGAACCCCACCGCGCTCGTGGCCGGCTTCACCCCGGCGGGCAAGGGCAAGTTCAAGGACGCCAAGGGCAAGCCGCTGGATCCGAAGAAGGAGTACACGGTGGCCACCGTCGAGTACCTGTACTTCGGCGGTGACGGCTTCGGCTTCGAGAAGCTGGACGCCGACCCGGCGGAGACGGGCATGGCGTGGCAGACGCCCGTGGTCGAGTGGACCCAGAACCAGGCCTCCACCGACGCGAAGCCGCTCGAGAAGCTCATCAAGTAGCGCGTGACGGCGTGCCGGGCCTCGATGGCCTGGCGCGTCGCCTTCGCGGTTCGGGGCGCCGGGTCCTCCCTTCTCACGGGGAGGGCGACCGGCGCCTCGTCGTTTCCGGGCTCGGCTAGAGTGGCCATCATGGAGATGGCGGAGTTCATCGAGACGCGGCGCCCGCGCTGGCAGCAGCTGGAGTCGCTGCTGGACAAGTCGGAGGGCGCGGGGCTGCGCGAGCTGAGCCTGGACGAGGCCCGGTCGCTGGGAAAGCTGTACCGCGCCGTCTCCAGCGACCTGTTGTGGGTGCGCGCGCGCAGCGGCTCCGCGGACGTGAGCGCGTACCTCAACGACCTCGTGGGCCGCGCGTACGCGCTGACCTATCCCGGCACCCGGCCGCGCTTCGCGGACGTGTGGGCGTTCGTGGCGCGCGGCTTCCCCGCGCTGATGCACCGCGAGTGGCGCATGTACCTGGCCTCCATGCTGCTGATGCTGGCGGGCGCGGGCTTCGGCTACGTGGGCATGGTGGTGGATCCGGACGCGGCGCACTACCTGGTGCCCGAGCAGCACCTGAACATGGACCCCGTGAAGCGCGCCGCCGACGAGGCCGCGGGCAAGGGCATGTCCGTGGAGGAGCAGGCGCAGTTCACGACGTTCCTCTTCACGCACAACATCCAGGTGGCCTTCCTGGCGTTCGCGCTGGGCGTCACCCTGGGCCTGGGCACGGCGGTGATGCTGTTCGTCAACGGCCTGTTCCTGGGGGCGCTGGCGCAGGTGTACGTGGCCAAGGGGATGGCCGGTTGGTTCTGGGCGTGGATCCTCCCGCACGGCATCCCGGAGCTGTCCGCCATCGGCATCGCGGGCGCGGCGGGGCTCGTCATCGCGCGCGGCATGGTGGCGCCGGGTGGGCTGTCGCGCGGACAGGCCCTGCGCAAGGAGGCGGTGACGGCGGTGAAGCTGCTGTTCGGCACGCTGGCGCTGTTCGTGCTGGCGGGCTTCATCGAGGGCACCGTGTCGCAGATCCATCCGCCGAAGCTGTCGGTGGGCTTCAAGATCAGCTTCGCGCTCACCGTGGGCGCGGGCGTCTACGCGTACCTGCTGTCGGACTGGATGCGCGGTCGGCGGAGCAGGGCGCGTGCGGGTGACACGGCGGAGACGGTGGGATGAGCGGGGGGCGCACGCTCCATGCGGCGGACCTGTCCGTGCCGCCGCTGCCGCGCGAGCCAGAGGTGCTCATCGAGTGTCCGCGCTTCTCGCTGGTGAAGCGGCGCGCGGATGGGACGGTGGACTTCGTGTCGCCGTTGCCGTGCCCGTACAACTACGGCTCCATCCCAGGCCTGCTGTCCGATGACGGCGACCCGTTGGACGCGGTGGTGCTGGGGCCACGGCTGTCCCAGGGGCAGCGCGTGCGGGTGCCCGTGGTGGCGGTGCTGGGCTTCATCGACGCGGGGAAGGGCGACCCGAAGGTGGTGTGCGGCACGCACCCGATGACGGCCTCCGAGCGCGCGGGCCTGGAGCGCTTCTTTCGCGTCTATGCGCTGTTCAAGCGCGGGCTGCACCGGGTGCGTGGCGCCGTGCCCGATACGCGCTTCGTGGGCTGGCTGCGCGAAGGGCCCGAGGCCTGACGCTCACTGTGGGTCGTACACTTTATTCTGATGCTAATATTTTGAAGCATAGCTGTGTGGGGGCTGATGGGCGCTCATTTTGAATCGCGGGTTCAAGGCGCCCACAGCTGACAGCCTTGTCGTTGTAAGTGCTTAAATTCTTTGAATAGGAGTGGCTTGGCGCCGCTGCTTTGGGGGTACGCCTTGACATGGATTTTCGCTGTTGAATGTTGCCGCGTCGTTGGCCGTGTCGGTTGCGATCAAGCAATGCCGACTACTTCAATAGCGAGGCATCAATGCAGGCAACGCAGCGCGGCACGGGGCAGATCGATCAGAGCGGTATTGTCAGGCAGCTCTCGGTCGGTGAAGTCATGGGCTTTATTGCTGCTCCATGTGCTGTGATCAAACTGGGGCCTGGGGCTACTCCTGTAAGCTTCCACTATGCAATCACTGCTAAGCTTGGTTTGTTTCATCGCCCCCGTGTTCATCTAGGGGTTGTTGATTACTCTCAAGTGGAGTGGACGGGATGGGTTAGGGGCATTGTTAAGGCGAAACTTCAAAACCTTGCGGTTGAGTTTGATTCAGAAGGACGTCCTCCCACGGGGTACTACTTGTTTATTCGAGGATCCCCTGTGGCATTTCATTCTGCTGCCGTAGACCTAGACCAAGATGGCGGATTCCTCTTTGCCAGCGTGGCTACAGCTTTTATTGCACATGTTCTTGAAGACCAGGGAATTGCAAAGGCAGTGCCCCAGGTTGGGACCTGGGCCGCAGGAAGTCGTGCTGCGGATTTTTTTGAGGACGTGATTGAAAAATCCTTCCCGAAAACAGAGCCGATCCCTGAAGAGCAGTTGCCCCTAATGAATGCAGATGAAGCAGACGAATCGCTTCGCCTCGCTTATGAACTGCTGGGGCTAGCGCCCAATGCTTCTGAGGACGCTGTTCGTTCTTCGTACCGGAGCCGTGTCATGGAGTGTCATCCAGACCGCGCTGGTCGAAGCGTGTCTGCTCAGGCGCGTGCGACAGAACGTACCGCGGAAGTGAATGCTGCCCGCGATTACATCTGGAAAGTAAAAGGATATCGATAAACGTCAAGCTCAATGCATGACGCCTTATTTCAGCCGAGCTGTTTGGTCATCCGCAGCAGCCGGTTGAACTTCAAGCCCTGCTCCAACGGGCCCACCCACTTCTCCGGCTGGAAGCCACTGCGCGTCCAGAAGCGGTGGGCGGCTTCGTTCTGCTCCAGCACCGCGAGCCGCAGCAGTCGGCCTCCCGCCGCGCGCACGTGGGCCTCGTAGGCGTGGACCATGGCCTCGCCCCGGCCCTGGCCGCGCACCTCCGGGGCCAGGAGCAGGATGCCCAGGTACCACTCGCCCGGGGCCGGAAAGTCACGCAGCGCTTCAATCAGTCCCACGACGTCGCCCGTCGCTGTCTTCAGTGCGAGCAGGTGCCCCTGGCCGGGCGCGAGGCCCGGGGGGCGCTCGGTGGGAATGCGCCGGGCCTGATCCGGCAGGGCCGGGCGGCCGTAGGCGAGCTGGTGGTAGTCCTCGCAGCGCTTGAGCAGCGGCTGCAAGCGCTCCGCCTCGGAGTCGGGCACGTGCTCCGCCGTGAGGTCGCCTGCCTGGAACGCGAAGTCCATGGTGCTCCGCTACAGCACGCCGCGCGCCTTGATGTCGAGGTAGCGGTTCACCGCCGCGAGGCTCAGCTCATCCGGCGCCACGTCGAGCATCTGCACGCCGCCCCGGCTCACGCGGGCCTTGAGCACCTCGCGGTCCGTGAGCAGCTCCGAGGCCACCGCGTGCTGGAAGGCCTCCTCGGGACCGGAGGGCGGCGTGCGCAGCAGCTTCTGCAACGCCGTGTCCTTCACCGACAGGCACAGCGGGACGTGACGGCGCGCCAGCCGGTGCAGCGGCGCCACCAGGGTGTTGGCCTGCTCCTCGTCGAGGAAGTCGGTGAAGACGCACAGCAGGCTGCGCCGGTTGAGGCGCACGTTGAGTTCCTTGAAGAGCGCCAGGTAGTCCACGTACGTGAGGCTGGGCGTCGCGGAGTAGAGCGTGTCCACCAGCTTGCGGTACTGGCCCCGTCCCGCGGCGGGCGGCAGATACGCCTTCACGCCGTCCGCGAAGAGCGCCAGGCCCACCCGGTCGCCGTTGCGGATGGCGACGAAGGCGAGGAACAGCGCCGCGTTCACCGCGTGGTCCAGCTTGGTGAGCCCGTCCACCTGCGCAGCCATGGAGCGGCCCGCGTCCACGCAGATGAGCAGCGCCTGCGAACGCTCCGACTCCAGCACCCGCGTCACTGGCCGGCCCCGTCGCGCGGTGGCCTTCCAGTCCACGTCGCGCACGCTGTCGCCCTGGGTGTAGTCGCGCAGGCGCGCGAACTCGCTGCCCCGTCCGTCACGGCGCAGCTGCCGGAGCCCCAGGTTCACCAGGTCCAGCGCCGCGCCGGACAGCAGCATCCGCCGTGCACCGCGCAGGTCCGGGTACACCGACACCGACTTCGCGGCGGGGAAGGCGCGCTCGTGCGAGACGAGCCCCAGCGGGCCCGTCACCCGCACGTGCACGTCACCGAAGCCGAACTTGCCGCGCTTCACAGGCGTGGCCCGGTACACCCACTGCGTCTGGCTGTCCGGCGTGAGGCTCAGCGTGGCTTCGTCGGGCTCGGTGGTGAAGGACGGGGGCGCGTCGTCCTTCACGCGGACGCGCACGGTGCCCCGGCCGCGGTGCACGAGGTGCACCTCCACGCGGTTGGCCACGCCGACGTTGAGGCGCTCCGGCAGCGCGCGGTGCACCTCCAGCCGGACGCGGCGGGCCTGGAGGAAGTCGAACACGGCCAGCGCCAGCGCGAGCGCGTCGAGCGCCAGCACCGCGCCGCCCAGGCCCGGGAAGAAGCCCGCCACCGCCATGGGCAACGCGAGCAGGGCGAGCAGCCCCCACAGGCGCTCGGAGGGAATCACCGGGGGACCTCGACGCCCTGGACCACCTCGCGCAGCACGTCCGTGGACGTGGCCCCGTCCAGCTCCGCGTCCGGCGACAAGAGCAGCCGGTGGCGCAGCACCGGGCCTGCGAGGAAGCGCACGTCGTCCGGCGTGACGAAGTCGCGGCCCCGGAGCGCCGCCAGCGCCTTCGACGCGAGCAGCAGGTGCACGCCCGCGCGCGGCCCCGCGCCCAGGCGGATGTTGGGCGAGGCGCGCGTTGCCGCAACCAGTTTGCGGATGTAACCCAATACCGGCGGCTCCACGTTCACGTCGCTGAGCGCCGCGCGCGCCGCGAGCAGGCCGTCCTTCGTCACCGCCGCGTTCACGCCCGCCTTCGCGAGGTCGCCTGAGTCGAAGCCCCGGTGCACCGACGCGAGGATGGCGTCCTCCTCCTCCGGCGCGGGGTAGCCCACGTCGATCTTCAGGAGGAAGCGGTCGAGCTGCGCCTCGGGCAGCGGGTACGTGCCCTCCGACTCCACCGGGTTCTGCGTCGCGAACACGGTGAACATCGGGGAGAGCTGCAGGTTGCGGCCCTCCAGCGACACGGCGCGCTCCTGCATCGCCTCCAGCAGCGCGGACTGCGTCTTCGCCGGGGCGCGGTTGATCTCATCCGCCAGCAACAGGTCCGTGAAGATGGGGCCGCGCGCCAGCACGAAGGTCTGTGACTTCAGGTCGAAGACGCTGGTGCCCAGGATGTCCGCGGGCATCAGGTCCGGCGTGAACTGGATGCGCTTGAAGTCCGCGCTCACGCTGCGCGACAGCGCCTTGGCCATCAGCGTCTTGGCCACGCCGGGCACGCCCTCCAGCAGGATGTGGCCTCCGGCGACGAGCCCGCAGAGCATCAGCTCCAGCGGTTCGTCCTGCCCGACCACGGCCTTGCGCACCTCGGTGAGGACGCCCTCGCGGATGGCATGCGCGACCCGCACGGCGTGGCCTCCGTCCAGCGCGGGAGGAGGGGAGAAGGGAGGCGCGTTCATGGGGTTCCGGGGCGGGGCCGGGCGGTGCCGGCGGGGTGGATGCGCTCGCGCACGTGCGCGGCGGAAGTGGCGAGGGCCTGGAGGTCGGCGTCCTTCTGCACGGCGTCGGTCTGTCGGGCCACGTCGAGCAGCCCGTGCGCCAGGTCCTGACGCCCCCGCGCCCGCAGCCCTTCGGCGACCGCGGCGACGGTGGAGTGGGAGGGCAGGCCCGCGAGCGGCGCGAGCTGCTGCGTGAGGCCGCGGGAGATGAGCCCCGCGGCGAAGGCGTGGTGCCGGCCCTCGCGGTACAGGCGGCTCATGGCGAAGAGTGCATCCGTCGCGCCCACGCGCACGGACTCGGGGGGCGGGCGCGGACGGCCGAAGCGCTTCAAGGCACCCGCCCACAGCGCGACGCCGAGCAGCAGCTGCGCCACCGCGAAGTGCAGGCCGTAGCGGCGCGCGAAGTCCACGATGGAGCGCTCGTTGGTGAAGCCGTGGTGGAACTCGTCGAAGGCGTAGGGGCCGGGGCCCAGGGCGCCCAGCGCGCTGAGCCAGAACTGGGCGTTGTCCGCCCGCGCGAGCGCCTGGTTCATCGCCAGCTCGGGCGCGCCCACCACCAGCACCCGGCCCTGGCCCACCGGAATCACCGCCGCCACCGCGAAGCCCAGCCGTTCATCCTCCAGCACCGTGACGGCGTTCTGCGGAAGCCGCAGGTAGGCCTGCACCTTCGTCTCCACGCGCTCGACGCCCAGCGTGTACGGCGTGGGCAGCGGCGCGACCAGCGTGCGCATGGGCAGTGAGGTGTCCGCCTTGTCCAGCTTCACCCCCAGCTCGTCCAACAGTGGGTTCTCCCGCGAGCCCCAGGGCACGTACACGAGCGAGTGTCCCGCGCGCACGTGCGACAGCACCCGCTCCACCTCGTCGTCGTCCAGCTGCTGGGCCCGCAGCGCGTTGAAGCCCAGGTGCGGCGCCTCCTCTTCGTCCGGGCCCGCGTCCGGATCCGACGCGAGCTTCGTCTGATCCGGATCCTCCTCGTGCGAGTCCTCCACGTCGACGGCGAACAGCACCAGCGTCTGGGGGCCGGACACGAGCCGCAGGTCCGCCATGTTCCGCGTCACCGGCAGGCCGCTCTCCTGCGCGAGCAGGAACAGGGCGCGCGCGCCGTCCGGCTCCGCGCGGAAGGTGGACAGCGGATCCGCGAAGCCTCCGCGCTGCGCGCCCCGCACGAGGAACGCCCCCAGCACGCCGGCCAGCAGCAGGCCTCCCAGCACGAGCAACGGAAAGCGGTCACGCACCGGCGGCCTCCTGCACGGGCGGCGCGGCGAGCAGCGGGGCGGTGATGGCGCGGAACTCCGTGTAGCCGTCCTGGCCCACGGGGAGGTTGCCGTACCAGACGAAGTCGAAGCGGCGCGTCAGCTCGCGGAACGGGGCCTTCACCTCCGGCCGGCCCCGGAACGCGCGCAGGTAGTCCCAGTTGCTCAGCGTCTCGTCGTACAGGATGGCGCCGTCGCGGTGCAGGCGCGACAGGAGCGCGAGGTACAGGTTGCGCACCGCCTCGCGGTATTCACCCTGGGCGGCCAGCGCGTCGGCCAGGTGCGCCCAGCCCTCGGGTGGACGCGACAGCGCGTGGTCCGGGTTGCCCGCGAGCGCAGCGGCATCCACGGTGCTCACCTCCAGCGACGGGCCCGTGCCCCCACGCCGCCGCTTCAGGACGCCCACCACCACCACGCCCAGCACCGCGAGCGTCAGCGCCACCAGCGCCACCACCAGGACCTTGGCCGCCGCGCCGCCGCTCAACGGAATCGACGTGTCCCTCGGAGGCGAAGGCCTTTCGACGCGGAAGAGCTCCTGCAGCCACCGGCCCAGCTTGTCGATGAAGCGGCGCCACCAGCTCTGCTCCGGAGGGACCTCCTCCTGCTTCGGCTCCTTCGGCTCCTTCTCCGGCCGGTCCTGGAACTCCGGCCGCGCGAGGATGGAGCGCGCCCGGTCCGTCGCCGCGCGGGCATCCACGCGCGCCTGGGCCTCCACCGTGGCCGTCACCTGCGCGAGCCCCGACTCCAGCGTCGCCGTGGCCGCCTCACAGTCCTCGTCGTCCAGGGCCAGCTGCTCCAGGTGGCGCACGAAGCGCTCCAGCTTCGCGCCCTCGGCCGCGCCCAGCGCGTCGAGGTCCTGGATCGTCTTGTCCTCCACCAGATCGGGCACCTCGCAGTGCACCACCACCGCCACCAGCCGGTCGCGCACCGCCTCACGCTCGGCCGTCGCCGGAACCTTCACCGGATCCGTTACCGAAGCCTTCGCGGGAGCCGCGTCGGCCGGGGTAGGGAGCGCGAACAGCACGCCCGCGGCCACGAGCAGCGCGGCGGCGACGCCCTTCGAATCGGCCGAGCCGACCGAGCTGGCCGCGCCGCGCTTCGTGCTCCGCTCCGGCAGTTGCTGCACGGCGGCCAGCAGGTCCAGCCCCTCCTGCCGCACGCGCCCGTCGATGAGCAGCAGCGTGGCGGTCGCCGCGCGCAGCGGCTCGAAGAGGGCGAAGGTCGCCGCCGCGAGGAACATCAGCCACGGCGGGTTGTCCAGCGACGCGAACCGCTCCGCGAACGTCAGGTCGATGCCCACGAGCTGCCGCGCGAGGTACAGCAGGAAGTTGATGCCCACGTGCAGGTTGAAGAACACCAGCACCTGCACGGACATCAACCACCGCACCCCCGTGGCCGTCCCGCGCGAGGGGCCCAGCAGCCGCGAGCACAGGCCGTACAGCCTCAGCGGGCTGCCCCGTCCCTGCATCGTGGCCGCGTAGCCCACGCCGTGCGCGGAGAGGACGAACAGCGCGATGCCCAGCGACAGCGTCACCGTGAACACGTTGAAGAACGCCAGGTACGCCACCGCGATGAACAGGCTGGGCAGCCGTCCCAATGCCGCGCGCATCGACGGGAGCACGGAGGGCTCTGGCTCCGGGCCCAGCAGCACCTCCTGCACGTAGTGGCACGCCGCGCCCTGGCCCACGCCGCGCAAGAGCCACGCGAGCGTGAGGTACAGGGCGCGGCGTGCCACTA
>NZ_RAWA01000362.1 GCF_003611675.1 Corallococcus sp. CA053C | reverse complement strand
GGGCGGGAGGAGCCATGGGGGCGCGAAGATAGTGCACGCCCCCCGGCTTGACGAAACGCTCCCTGCCGGGAAGTCGGCGCCCTACCCGTGCGCGCCGCCCGGTCCGTGCACGTGGCCATGCGTGAGCTCCTCCTGCGTCGCGTCACGCACCTCACGCACGGTGACGTCGAAGTGGAGCGTCTTGCCCGCGAGCGGATGGTTCAGGTCCACCACCACGGAGTCGGCGTTCACCGCCTGGATTCGCAGGGGGACGTTGCCCTCGTCCGTCTGGGCCATCAGCGTCTGGCCCACCTGGGGCGTGAAGCCCGGCGGCAGCATGGTGAGGGGCACGGTGCGCAGCCCCTCCGGGTTGTGGTCGCCATAGCCGTGCGCGGGCGCAACCACCACCTGCTTGCTCTCCCCGGTGTCCAGGCCCTCCAGGGCGCCCTCCAACCCGGGGACGATCTGCTTGTGCCCGTGCAGATAGGCGAGCGGCTGGCCCGGGGCACTCTGGTCGATGACCTCTCCGTCTCCGAGGTGGAGGCGGTATTCGAGCGCGACGACGCGACCGTTGGCGATCTTCATGCGGAGGAAGCTCCTTGGCTTCGGGAACGACGGAGTGGGACTTCGGGCAAAGGTGGAACCTGTGAGGCCGTGCGTCAGGCCGAGGGCGACTCCACCGCTTCCTCGGCGACCGGTCGGTCGGGCGGCTCCCCCCGGGACACATACACGGCGGCGGCCAGGTCGCCGGTGACGTTGAGCACCGTGCGGCACATGTCCAGGAAGCGGTCCACGCCGAGGATGAGGCCCAGGCCCTCCACCGGGATGTTGAACATGCCCAGGATCATCGCGATGACCGGGATGGAGCCCGCCGGCACGCCCGCGGTGCCAATGCCCGCCAGCACACAGATGAACATGATGACCGCCTGCTGCCCCAGGCCCAGCGGCACGCCGTACACCTGCGCGAGGAAGAGGACGGTGACGCCTTCGAAGAGCGCGGTGCCGTTCTGGTTCATCGCGGAGCCGGCGGTGAGCACGAAGCGCGACACGTTGCGCGGCAGGTGGAGGTTCTCCTCGGCCACCTTGAGCGCGGTGGGCAGCGTGGCGCTGGAGGAGGACGTGGAGAAGGCGGTGACGATGGCGAGCCGGCAGGAGCGGAAGAACTCCACCGGGTTGCGCCCGCCCAGGAAGCGCACCGACAGCGAGTAGACGACGAACATATGCAGGCCGAGCGCCAGCAGCACCACGCCCACGTACGACGCCAGCTGTCCCAGGATGTGGAAGCCCAGCCGCGCCGTCATGGAGAACAGCAGCGCGCCCACGCCGATGGGGGCCAGTTTCAGCACCCCGTCGATGAGCCGCATCATCACGTCGTAGAGCCCCTGGATGGCCGACTTGAGCGTCAGCGCGGGCTCGCCCGGGGTGAGCGCCAGGCCCAGGCCGAAGATGAGCGAGAAGACGATGAGGCCAATCATGTCCCCGTCCGCCGCGGCCTTGATGGGGTTGGTGGGCACCATGGACAGGAAGAGCGCGCCCACGGAGCTGTCGCCCGGTGGCGGGGCGGCTTTTATCTGCGTGCCCGTGCGGGCCAGGGCGCGGGCCTCGTCGCTCAGGCCGTCGCCGGGCCGCAGCGTGTTGACGAGCAGGAGGCCGATGAGGACGGAGATGACGGAGAAGACGACGGTGTAGCCGAGCGTGCGCGCGCCCAGGCGGCCCACCTGCTTCAAGTCCAGCTCCGCCACGCCGACGACGAGCGCGGCGAACAGCAGCGGCACCACGAGCATCAACAGCAGGCGGATGAAGAGCTGCCCCACGGGGTTGGTGACGTGCTCGACCAGCCCCTTGAGCCAGGGCGCATCCCCGAACACGGCGTTGGCCACGAGCCCGGCCACCGCGCCGATGGAAATCCCGAGGATCATCTTCTGATGGGCCTTCATATGGGCGCGAAGCCTAGCGGCGAAAGGAGGTGGCGCCCACCTCGCGTTCGGGAGAAAGCTTCCGGCCCAACGTGGAATCCCTCGTCCAGCTCACCGAACCCGCCCTGCCCCCTGCCCTCTTCCGCCAGCTGTCGCGGCGTGTGGGGGCGCTCAAGGGGGAGCGCCTGCGTCACACGTATCAGACGACGTTCTGGTACGCCTTCGGGCCTCCCCAGAACGTGGTGGAGGAGGTCATCCACACGCTGCGCCCGGCGGTGGCGAAGGGGCGCAAGATTGCCGGCGTGGAGTGGTGGCTGTCGCGCATGCGGGCCACCGACGTGCGGGTGGACTTCCACCAGGACCGGGACGAGCGGCTGGCCTTGAGCACGGGGAAGCTGGTGCACCCGAAGCGCTCGTCGGTGTTGTTCCTCAACCGCGTGCGGGGCGGAGCGCTGGCGGTGACGCGGGAGCTGCCGTCGGAGGCCAATCCGTCGCTCGCGCCGGACCGGCTGGAGGAGCTGACGCTGGTGGCGCCCCGGCCCAACCGGCTGGTGGTGTTCGACGGGACGCTGACGCACGGGGTGCTGGACGCGGACAACCAGGTGCCGGACGGGAAGCTGCCGGGGCCTTCGCGCGAGCGGCGCACGCTGGTGATGAACTGGTGGGACCACCGTCCCACCGACGTGCCGACGTGGAGCGAGACGCGCTACTACCGGGCGCTGGCGAGCTGACGGGCGGTGTCGCGCAGACGCTGGGTGACGCGCTCGGCCCACTCGGGTTCGACCTCCATGCAGGCGGGGCGGCGGCCCAGGCGCAGCGCGGCGGAGGGCATGGAGCCGCTGCCGGCGAACGGATCCAACACGGTGTCACCGGGGCGGCTCCAGGTGCGCACGAGCGGCTCCAGCACGGAGAAGGGCTTGTGGTGCGGGTGGCCGCCCCACTGCGTGGCCTCCGCGTCGTCGTCGTAGCCCCCGACGACGGCCCACACGGTGGGCAGGTCCCCGGGCCCGAGCGGCGGCGCGGGCGTGCGGGTGAGGACGAGCGCGACTTCATAGACGCGCAGGTTCTGCTCGTTGGCGTTCTTGTCGGTGGTGCGCTTGCCCCAGACGTACTCGCCGCGCAGGTGCGGGTAGCCCAGGTCGCGGGCGGCGGTGACGAGGGGCTCCTTGCCTAGCAGGTTGGTCCAGATGATGAGCGGCGCGTCGGGGGTGAGGTGCGGGACGGCGCGGGAGAGCCAGGCCTCGGAGAAGACGCGGTAGTCGCGCACGGACTCGAAGCGGACGATGGGGTTGCGGTCGATCTTCTTGTTCGCGCGGGGGTCGCGCAGGTCACCGCCCTTGCGACGCCGGGTGAGCAGGCAATAGGGGGGATCGGTGTGCAGCAGGGAGGCGCGGGTGTCGCCGAGGGCGGCCCGGTAGCCCTCGGGCTCGCGCGCGTCGGCGCGGAGGCAGCGCAGGGATTCGGGCGTCAGGTCGGAGGTCATCGTGTGGAGTGGAACCCTACAGCTTGGGAACGCGGTGGGGGCGATTCTGGCACCCTGGGGACATGAGATTCCGGCCCACCGCGCTCCTGTCCTGCTGGCTGCTGCTCTGTGGGTGCCAGTCCGCGGGCACGGGCCAGACGCGGCGCGAATATAAGCAGTCGCTGGATTCGGGCATGGCCGCCTGCCGGCAGAACCCGGCGTACTGCGCGGACGTGGCCGTGTCCGCCGGACTCCGGGCCACGGCTTCTGCGGGGGCGTCCGTCGCGGGCGCGCTCCAGGTGATGGATGCGGTGGCGAAGGCCCGTGTCCGGGAGATCATGGAGACGTGCGCGAATAAGGCCGAGTTCGATGTGAACCTGGAGCACTTTGGCGGCCAGCCGCCCACGAAGGAACAGTGCGAGGAAGTCTTGAAGAGGGACGCGGCGGGAAACCCCATCCTCACCCGGGCCATGAAGCTGGGGCAGGAGAAGCATGTGGCAGCACTGAGGTGCGTCCAACTGCGACTGTCTGTCGAACGTCCTGGTGGATTCAGCCTGGAGCAACGTTACCGGTATGACATCCAGTCGAAGGTCCTTGAACTGATCAGCAAGGCCGCGGAACTGGAAATGATCCGAACCGGGAAGACGGCGCGGCTTAGGGGCACGCTGGTTCCCGATGTGGTCATCCACGCTGGAAATCCGCTCCGGGTCGAGGTGGTCTACGACTTCAAGTTTTCCTGCCTCGTCGGCGATGCGTCACCTTGGCACAGATATCCGAAGGGACATCCCTTCGAGGATGTCAATCAGGGGCAAGCCTATGGAACAGCGCTGCAGGCCCCTGTGTTTCGCGTTTCCCCCATCCTGGGAGTCTACTGATGAGCGTAAACATTCCATCTGTACGAGTCGTTGCCAAGAATGGCTCCCTCGTCATGAAGGAGGGACTCAGCATCTGCTTCTATATGCACCACTCTCATCGGGATGTGGCGCCAGCGATTGAGCAGACACTGGATCTCTATCTCCAGACCATCGGCCCGAAGGCACTCACGCGTACTCCCACCGATGACGGTTACTGGCAGGACCTTGATGACTCCGCAATGAAGCACATCCGCGAGGAATTATTGGAGCGGAGAGCCCCTCTCATCGATTTGAGGGACAGTTCAGGAAGTCTTGAGGCGTACCAGTTCCACTACCAGGGCGTCGCACTGGACGCGCCGTACGATCTACACACACCAAGAAAGCGCCACGCCAGCGCCGTCTCCTTCTGGTTTCCCGTCAGCTTCCTCCAATCCCATGGCATCGGGCCCTTCCGGGACCTGGCCCTGGCCCTGGCGAAGTTGCTGCCTTTCAACTCCGGCCATGCGGGGCCTTCCTTCCATGCGTGGGCAATGGAACCCCTCACGCAACAGATGTTTCAACTGGGGCTCCGCTACCCCGGCATGGACATCCCCGATGAACACAACAACGCCTACACCGTGGGAGACCAGCTCGATGGCATCCACTGGATGAACTTCATCGGGCAGCCGGTGCTGGGCGCCGTGGGCGGCACGGAGGCCCTGCGGGCCCGCCTCACCCATCCCGGCACCTCCGTGGAGTCACTCGGTGGAGACCGTGCCCTCGTCACCCTTGGCGCGGAACCCGATGCGGGGGACACGGACGAGGGCCGAGTGCTCCCGGCCTACCGCGAGTTGGCGCGGGTCCTGGAGCCCTGGCTGACCTCGCGCGAAGCCGCGCGCCCCTACCGCGAGAACGAGGCCCTGCTCCGGTGGGAGCGCCGGTTCCTGGAGTGAGCCACGCGCCGCCTTCAGGGGAACTTGAGCCCGCTGAACACCGCGCTCCGCTTCCCCGCTTCGTCCCAGAGTTGCAGCATGAAGGGGCCATCGACTCTATTGCCCTTCAAGTCAAACTCCACGGTCACGGGCACAGAAGACCCGGGCGTCACCGGAGCTGTTTGTAAGGGTGGGAGCGATTCTGATGCATGCCCTCCCCGGTCCGTCAGCACCGCCCGCCGGATGGTCCATGGCAAGCCATCCTCCGAGCGCACCGTGAGCTGCACGGCCCTCCGCTCCCCCCCTCTGAGCAGCAGGACGGCATCGAGTCGCAACGGACACGGTCGTGCACAGGAAATTCCTGTGAATGCCGTGTCCATTGTGAGCGCTTCCAGAGGGCCCGTGACGGACAGAAGCGAGCGAAACCCATCCAACTCCGCCCTCCCACCGGATGTGGGCAGAGGGCGCTGCCGCAAACGCGCCAGCTCCGCACGCAACTGTTCTACCTCCTGACGGTATGACTCCGCGGAGCGGGCCCGCCGGTAGACTTCCACCTGGCGGTCCACCGCGGTGGCTTGCACCTCCAGGGTCAGCACCAGCCGCGCGGGCAGGGTGGCATCCTTGAAAGGGATGGACAGCTTCAGGGTTTCTCCCAGCCGCACGTCGCCGCTCGGAACGAGCACCAGGAGCGAGTTGCCCGCGCTCACCCGAGCGAACTGCGCACGCCCCTCCAGAGACACCTGCTCCTGCACGATGTCGGTGTCGAACATCAGGGTCGTGCTCAAGCCGGGCCCGATCCGGATGGGTCGCGTCGCGGCCCCTTCCGGGCCCACCTCCACGCGGAGGATCTCCCCTGACGCCTCCTTCACCTCCAGGGGAACGGCCGCCAGGACACACGTCGACCAGAGCAGGACCGGAAGCGCTACGGACAGACAGGAGGGCACGGTGTGGAGGGCTCCTCGAACCAGGGAAGCAGGGGCCTCCCTGTCTACCATGAGGTCCGCCCGATGCCCTCCGCCCCATTCAGGCCCACCTGCCAGGTAGGGGCGATGCGGAAGGGTGGCTACTCTTCGGCCACGTCCACGAAGACCTTCACTGGCTGGATGTTGACCAGCACTTTCGGAATCTGGCGTTGGTTGGGCGGGGCTTCGGGAACACCGACTTCCGAAGTGTAGCCAAACTCCAAGGTGTTCTTGTCCCAGTACTCCATGCACGCCGGGTAGGACTCCCCGGTAGGCAACACCACCTCCGTGAAAAGGATCCGCGTTAGGTCCTTCGACCAGAAGACCACGCGCCCTTTGACACGGGCGCCTGTGTTGAGTGCCTCATGACGCCCCGGGCGGACGACGAACCACCGCCATCCTTCGGAAACGGGGAGATAGCTGCCAATACGTGTAAAGTCGTCGTTCTGCCAGACGGCGCCACTGAGCCCTCTTGGCTTGCGGACCCCCAGATACTCCTCCATGGCTTCGGCAGCGCCCGCCGGGCACGGGATGGAACGGCCTTCCGCGGGGCGGATGGCGCCGGTGCCACCACCGCTCGCACAGGCCGCTCCCATGCACGCCGCGGCGGCGGCTGAAGCCAACTTGCGCAGGACACCGCCGTCCGCGCGCAGCGGCTTCGCGGGCGGGGGCGTGACAGAAACCAGCGCAGGCACGGAGGACGTCACCTCGGGGGGAGCCCCCGCATCCGGGGAAGACGCCACCGCGAGCACGGCGGCGTCGGGAAGACTCGGGGTTGGGGGCACGGACGACTTTCCTTTCTCGGGAACTGGCGTGACAGCGGGGCGATCAGCGTGCGGCGCCGGCCGGAACAACCCGAAGGCCAACAGACCCACGAGCAGTCCCGCCAGGCCGAGCGCACCGGCGACGCGGCGGCGCCGCGCTTGGGACAGGGATGAAGCGCCCGGGGATTTATCTCCCGGGGCAGGTGCCACGGCGGGCGGAGGCAACCCGGCGGGTTCGGGGGACCCGGACTCCGTGGAGGGCTTGCGGCCTCTTCGGAACTGGGACAGCGACACCACGCCCCGGTCCGCCAGGTCCGCATCGAGGGCCTCCGGGACGTCCAGCGACAGCTTCCACATCGGCTGGCGCCTGTCCTTGGCCACATCCCAGAGCGCCTGCAGCAGCGTCTCCGTGCTCGAATAGCGATCCTCGGGGCGCTTGGCGAGCAGCCGCAGCGCGATGTCCCCCAGGCCGGGCGGCACCCGGGAATTGACCTCCTGCGGGGCGCGCGGCACCACCGTCTCGATGGCGGGCAGCAGCCGTTCGTAGGGCAGCCTCGGGTCGAACGCGTAGCCGTCCGTCAGCGATTCGTAGAGCAGCGCGCCCAGCGCGTAGAGGTCGCCCGGGACGCCCGCGTCGAAGTTCGCGCCCGACTTCCAGGAGCCCTCGCGCAGGAAGGCCACGCATTCGGGCGGCAGCAGGTGCGGGGACGCGGGCGCCACGCCCACCGTCAGCGTGGAGGCCCCCGGGATGCGCGCGGTGCCCAGGTCGATGAGCACGGGCCGCTCGTCCGCGCGGCGGATCAGCAGGTTGTCCGCCTTCAGGTCCCGGTGGTACACGCCGCGCCGGTGGAGATCCGCCACCACCCGCACGACCTCCGTGTAGACGGTGAGCAGGTGCGCGGCGGTGGGCTTCACCCGCCAGCGCCACTCGTGGAACGTCTCTCCGTCCACGAAGTCGGTGACGTGGAAGAAGTAGCCGTCCGGCGGCGACGGCCAGCGATCCACGGCGTGCACACGCGGCAGGTTGGGATGCGGCGCGCACGCCAGCAGGGCCGCCACCTCGCGCGACAGCCGGCCGTTGACGTCCTCCTCCTCCGGGGCTTGCGGCCCCGCCGGGCGCAGCGCGATCTTCAGCGCGTAGATGTGCCCACCCCGCTCCACCTTGAACACCCGGCCGAAGCCCCCTGCCCCCAAAGTGCCGACGATGCGCCACGGTCCGACTTCGTGGCCGACCTCAAGCTGGTCCGGGTGCAGCTGCGGCGTCATGAAGCGGGCTCAAGCAGGCACATGACCTGAGGGGTGGGAACACACGGACTGGAGATCAGGACCGCCGGGGGCGTCCGCGCTGCCACGCACCACCCCGGAGGTGGGATTCCCCGCAATCCGGGTGCGCGCCGGGCCGTTGACGGCGCGGACCACCTTGGCGGAACCACCCAGGAAGCGGTGTGCAATGCGGACAACCTCCGGGGTTGACCCTAGCCGGCCCTGCGGGGCTGTCACGTTTTTTCATGACCCCGTGGGAGGGTGGACCGAAGGCGCGGCCCCAACCCGCCAGGGCTTCCGGACGCACCACGTCCAGCCCGGCGGCATGGACCTGTCAGTCGCCGCCGGCCTCGTCCGAGTCGGGGTCGTTCGTCAGCAGGGCCCGGGCGGCCTGCTCCCACTGGCCTCCCAGCCGGGCCTCGGACGCCAGCGCCTCGTCCCAGGAGGGGCCATCCGGCAACAGCCGCGAGGCCTGCGCCAGGGCCAGCCGCTCCAGCGCGCGCGTCTCGCACAGCTGTCGCAGGCCCGGGCCATCCAGCCCGCTCGCGGCGAGGAAGGCCTCCCGCCGGGAGCCGCGCACGCCCCGCTCCTTCCACCACGCGGCCTCCTCGGTGGCGACCTCCTCGTCCGTCACCGTGAGCCCCAGCGAGCGCACCCAGCCCGCGAGCAGCGCCCGCCGCAGGCCCGCCTCCGCCCAGGCCGCCGCGTCCGGCGCGCTCCGCAACAGCTCCAGCACGCGGCCCGAGTCCACGGCGCGGCCGCCCACCCGCGTCACGTCCTCCACCAGCCTCCGCCGCCGCACCAGCGACGAGGGGTTGCGCCGCGCGCCCGGCGTCGCCAGAGCCCCCGGCGCCGCCGGGTCCGACAGGCTCACGAACTCCGCCGCGGACCGCACGCAGGCGATGGCGTCCAGGCGCTTGAGGTCCTCCACCCCTTGCGCGAACCACGCGTCCCACGCGGCGAGCGTGGGCCCGGACCAGGCGGGGGCCACGGCCTCGCGGATCCGCGCCCAGGTGCGCTCCTGGTAGAAGAGGCTTGCCGCCGCGTCCACCAGGGCCTGCGCTCCGGAGCGCCCCAGCACCCGGGCCTTGCGCGCCCGCTCCGCCTCGTGGCGCACGTTGACCAGGGGCACGGTGAGCGGGCGCCAGCCGTGCTCGGCGTCCGCGTGCAGCAGCGCCACCTCCGCGTCGTCCACCACCACGCCGTCGCGGTACCAGCCGAAGATGCGGCCCACGCCCACCATGCCGTGCGCGGACAGCTCCGCGGCGCGCAGCGCACCCATGCTGCCGCCGCCGAACACCGCGACGCCCGCCTCCATCGCCGCGAGCAGCTCGTGGTGCCACACCGACGGCTGCGCCTCGAAGACGCCGTCCACCAGCACCAGCGCGCGGGGCTTGAGCGACAGCGCGCGCCACACGTCCCCCTGTCGCGCGGGCGGCAACACCGTGCACGGCGCCAGCTTGTGCGCCTCCGCCGCGGGCAACGAGGGCCCCAGGAACACCACCAGGTCGTCCGCCCGCCGCTTCACAGGAGCTCCGATACGCGCATGCCCGGCACCACCACCTTCCACACGTGCAGCCCCGGCAGCGGCGCGTCCAGCGCCACCCCCGCCACCCGTGTGAAGCCGGCGCGCTTCAACTTCGCCAGCACGGTGCCCACCCGCGCCTTCGCGGACGCCGTGCGCTTCATCCCGAGGTCCGGCATCGCCTCCGCCCGGTGCCGGGGCCGCACCTCCGCGCACGCCTGCGCGAACCCCAACGCCGCCTCACGGTCCGCCGCCGCCACGTCCTCGCGCGCCCCGTGGATGTCCGTCAGCCTCGACTGCGCCGCCTCCAGCAGGGCCTTGAGCAGCGCCTCGTCCCGGCCCGGCGCGCACGCATAGCCCGCGGTGAGCGGCACCGGCCCCTCCTCCGCG
>NZ_RAWA01000361.1 GCF_003611675.1 Corallococcus sp. CA053C | reverse complement strand
CTCCTGGAGGGAGCGGGGTGGGAGAAACCTACATCGGGACGGGACGGCGTGCGGGCCAACGGTCCGCGGGGGCCGGGTCTTCCCTGAAAGGAACGGTCGGAGCGCATTCCCACGGTGGGGGACGGCGCTCTAAGATGGCGACCGCTTCAACCTGGACCCACCCATGCCTCCTCGCCGTCCATCACCGTCGTCGCGCTCGGGCACCGGCCGTTCTGCTGGTGGCTCGACGGCGGAACGCCGTCCCTCCTCTTCCGCCGGAGGCTCCTCCCGGCGCGTGGCCGTTCCAGACGAGGACTGGTCCGCCCCCGAGGGGGAGGACGACAGCCAGGACCGCGGGGACCCGGAGCTGTACGGGGACGCGGAGCCGCAGCGCTCGCGCACGGGTGAGACGCGCGTGGCGTCGCTCGACGACGTGCGCCCGGAGACGCCCGCGCCCGCCGAGGAGGAGGACGAGGACACCTCCGACACGACGCGCGCCGGGCCCCCCGTGCTGGTGCTGGTGCTGGACGGGCCGGACAAGGGGCGCAAGAAGCGCTTCAAGGGCGTGCGCATGGTGCTGGGGCGCAGCACGGACTGCGACTTCGCCCTGGAGGACAAGACGGTGTCCCGCCGCCACCTGGAGCTGGTGTACGGCGAGAAGGGCGTCGTGATGCGCGACCTGGGCGGCATCAGCGGCACCCAGGTGAACGACCAGAAGGTGGACGAGTGCATCCTCAAGCACGGGGATGAGATCTCCGTGGGCAAGACGCGGCTGCGCTTCGTGGATGAGAGCGAGCTCATCAAGGAGATGCGCGCCAAGGCGGAGGCCGGCGAGGACGCGCCCAAGGAGGAGAAGAAGGAGGAGAAGAAGGACCCGCGCCTGGATGAGAAGACGAACGCGAACTACAAGCTCGCGGACCTGATGCGCGACGAGAAGGCGCGCAAGACGGGCGTCCCCCGGCCGCGCCCGGTGCGCTCGCCGGTGCGCGAGGGCGGCATCCGGCTGGACTTCAAGCAGAAGGTGGGCCTGGCGGTGGGCGGCGTGGTGCTGCTGCTGCTGGTGGCGGGCCTGGCGATGTCGCGCCGGGGGCCGCCCCCCAAGCCGCCGGTGGACCCCAACCTGGCGCGCGCCACGGAGCTGATGCAGCGCGCGCGCGACAAGGTGCGCGACGGCGACTACCCGGACGCCGTGCGCTTCGCGGCCGAGGCGGAGAAGCTGCGCGCGGGCATCGACGTGGACGGCGTGGGCAAGGCCGCGCAGCGGCAGCAGGACATCCTGGAGGCCTTCAAGGAGGTCCGGGAGCTCGTCGCGCAGAACCGCTTCGACGACGCGCGCCAGAAGCTGAAGGACACGCCGGAGGGTACCGCGAAGACGGACGTGGAGCGCGACAAGCTCAAGGTGGAGCTGGACACGAAGGAGCAGACGTACATTGTGGGGCTGGCGGACGCGGCCCTGGCGGAGCGCAACCCGGAGAGCGCGAAGCCGCTCATCGCCGCGCTGCCGGACAACACCCGGCCCCTCTTCGAGCAGCGGCTGATGGAGCTGGAGAACCAACTCGCCAAGGAGGCGGCGACCGCGGCGCGGCAGGCCGGCGCGCGGCAGGCCGCGGCGGCGGAGAACGCGAAGCAGCGGCGCGCGGAGTTCGTGGCGCAGGCCTTCGAGGACGTGGAGCGCCGCTTCAACGGCGGGGACTTCCAGCGCGCGACGCTGGAGGTGGACCGGGTGATGGACAAGTACCGGACGGAGGCGGACATCCAGACCCGGGCCCGGTCGCTCAAGAAGCTCATCCCCCAGTTCCGCTCCGCCTTCGAGGAAGGCCAGCGCAAGTACGAGAGCAACTCGCTGGAGTCCTCCGTGAAGCCCCTGCGCCGCGCGTCGGAGGTGTACCGGCAGATCGGCTTCGCGGGCACGCTGGGCGACACGCTCGACAACGAGCTGGCCTCCGCGTCGGTGGCGGCGGGGCAGGCGGCCTTCAAGCGCAAGGAGTTCCCGGTGGCGGGCCGCAGCTTCCGCGAGGCGCTGCGCCTCAACCCGGGCGACTCTCGCGCGCGCGCCGGGCTGGACGACCTGCAGAAGAAGGTGGAAGAGCTGTACCTGCAGGCGTACATCGCGCGGGACCGCGACCCCTCCATGGCGACGGAGACGTTCAAGATCGTCATTGAATCGTCCGCGGAGGGCTCCGACGTGAAGCGCAAGGCGGAGATGGCGCTGAGTGATCTGCAGAAGGCCGGCGGTTCCTAGCCGGCCCGGCCGCCTCGTGCGCCGTGGCCACGGGCGGCCTTCTTTCCTGTTTCTTGTCGTCGTGCTGGTTGGAGACACCGGATGAACGAGTCGTCGTTGCGTGAGCTGGGCATGGACCTGTTCGAGGAGCGCCAGTTCGAGCGCGCCCTCGCCGTCTTCGCGGAGGCCGTCCGCCGCGTGCCCGCGGATCACCGCTCGCGCATGCTGGCGTCCCGGTGTCTGGCGGAGCTGGGGGAGCGCGAGCGCGCCGTCACCGCGTACCATGCGTGCGCGGAGGGGCTGTTGCGCCGCGACTACCTCCTGAGCGCGATGGCCGCGTGCAAGCTGGCCCTGGAGCTGTCGCCCAACGAGCGGCGCCTGAAGGAGACGCTGGCCCGGGTGCACTCGCGCGCCGCGCGCAAGGCCGCGGGCCGCGCCTCGGTGCCGCCGCCCCTGCCGCCGGAGCACCTCTACGACGGCAAGGTGGAGACGGACCTGATGGGGCTCGTCGGCGAGGAGCTGTCCAACCGCGCCATCGAGGTGCTGGCCGCGCCGGACACCGGCGGCAACGCCGACCCGCAGGGACGCCCGCCGCTGCCGCTGTTCGCGGACCTGGACCGGGACGCGTTCATCGACCTCGTCGGGCGCATGGTGTGGCGCACCGTCAAGGCGGAGGAGGTCATCAGCCGCGAGGGCGAGCCGGACGACCACCTGCACGTGCTCGTCGCCGGCAAGGCGGAGGTGACGCGGCGCACGGACGGCGAGGACCGCACCCTGGGCTTCCTGGGCGGCGGCTCCATCTTCGGGGAGCTGGCGCTGCTGACGGGCGCGGCGCCCACCGCGACGGTGACGGCGGTGTCGGACTCAGAGGTCTTCGAGATCCGCCGCGAGCACCTCAACGCGGTGGCCAAGAGCCACCCGGCGGTGCCGCAGCTGCTCGCGGACTTCGCGCAGCAGCGCATGATGCGCAACCTGATGGCGAACTCGCCGCTGTTCCAGCAGCTGCCGGAGTCGGAGCGGGGCGCGCTCTTCCAGCGCTTCACCTTCCGCGCCCTCCAGGCCGGAGAGAAGGTGCTGGTGGAGGGCGAGCACTCGCCGGGCCTCTTCCTGGTGCTCGCCGGGGAGCTGGTGGTGCAGAAGGAGGATCCGGCCGGCGGCGTGGTGACGCTGGGCGTGCTGCGCGAGGGCGAGGTGGCGGGAGAGATTTCGCTCCTCACCGGCCTGCGCGCCACGGCCACGGTGACGGTGCCGCGCAAGACGGCGGCGGCGTGGCTGGAGCGCAACGCGTTCCACCAGCTGGTGAAGGCCGTGCCCAACATCCGCACGTACCTGGAGCAGCTGTCGGACCGGCGCCTGAAGCAGATTGGCGAGGCGCTGCGGCCGCTGGAGATCATCGACGCGGACGACATGATGCTGGAGCCGGAGACCGGGGCCGCGTGAGATGGTGCTGACGCGCTCTCGGGTGTTGAGCGGCATGGCGGCCCTGGTCGCCGCCGCGCTGGTGCTGTTCCTCTGGCCCCGCGAGGAGCCCGGCGTGAAGGACGCCGTCACCCGGCGCATCATCGCGATGACGCGCTCGGCGGAGGAGAAGGACGTCGGCGGAGTGATGGAGGGCGTGTCCGAGCGCTTCAAGACGACGGACGGCTGGAGCCGCCAGGACGTGCACCGCATCCTGGCCGGGCAGGTGTTGAGAGGTCAGTGGGTGCGCATCTTCACCACCGACATCGACGTGCACGAGGTGTCGCCCACGCAGGGTGACTTCCAGGCGCGCTTCATCTTCGGCCGCTCGCAGGCGGACAAGCTGGAGGACCTGGCGCGCGACAGCGTCCTCAACGCCTATTCCATCGAGGGCACCTTCGAGAAGGAGCCCGACGGCGAGTGGCGCGTGGTGAAGGCGAAGCAGCGTCGGTTGGACCCCTCCGAGCTGCTCTAGTCCCACCCTCCCAGCCCGCTACTGCTGCTGGAACAGCGGCCCTGCTTCGGTGAGCCACGCCTTGGCCATGGCGGGCTGGCCGGACGTCTCCAGGCGCTGCTTGATGTCGTTGGCGCGCGTGGCGATGAGCTCCGGGGGCGTGCCCTGGGCGCGGGCGCGCACGAGCGCGAAGTAGTGCTGCTGGCACCCGGCGGCGAAGTCGCCCTGGGCGAAGAGCAGCTCGCCCAGCGCCGCGTACGCCTCCGGCATGTTGCCCGCGCCCGTATCCGGGGCCACCTGGCTGAGCAGCGTCCGCGCGCCCTCGAAGTCCTTGCGCGCGAGCAGCAGCGCGCCCTTGGCGTACTGCGCCTTCGCCAGTCCCACGCCGCGCGCCGCGAGCGCCTTGTCGTAGGCCGTGAGCGCGTCGTCCTGCCGGCCCGCGAGCTCCATCACGCCGCCGCGCGCCAGCCAGTACCGGTCATCCCGGTCCAACGCGGGCACCGACTTGCCGTCCGCCGTCTGCACCTTCACCTCGCGGAAGGTCTTCTCGTAGGTGTCCAGCAGCGCCAGCGCGCCCGCGCCGTCGCCCTGCGCCTGGAGCAGGCGCGCGCCGTCCAGCGCCAGCAGCGGCGCGGTGGGCTGCTTCGCCACGGCCGCCTCGAAGGCCTGGCGGGCCTCCGGGGCGTGCTTCGCCGCCAGCGCGCGCGCCCGGGTGAAGAGGGCGTAGTGCTCCTCCGGCCAGGCCTTGAGCGCCGCGTCCGTCTGGGCCAGCGCCTCGTCGGGCGCGCCCTTCACCAGCGCCAGCTCCGCCTGCGCCACCGACAGGCGGGCCTGGAGCGCGGGCGTCAGCTGTCGGGTGCTCGAGCGCAGCTCCTCCAGCGTCGCCTTCACGCTGTCCGGGTTCTTGCCCGAGTACAGCTGTGCCAGCGCGGACGTCACCCGCGACAGCAGGTGGTCCGGGTTCGCGGTGGTGGCGCGGGAGAAGGCCTCCACCGCCTGGGGAAACAGCCCCTCGTCGAGCAGCGCCTCGCCATAGGCGGTCGGGTAGCGCGGATCCCTCCAGGCGCCCTCCGCCGCGCGGGCGAACGCGATGCGCGCCTCCGACAGCCGCCCCTGCCGCTGCAGCAGCCGCGCCTGGGCCAGCGTCAGCTTGGGGCTGTTGGCGCCCTGCGCCTGGAGCTCCTCCAAGAGCTTCTGCGCCTCCGCCGTCTTGCCCTCGCCCACGAGCAGCAGCGCGCGCGCGCCGTAGCGTTCGCCGGAGCGGGAGCCCATCGCCTCCGCGCGCTCCAACTGCTCCCGGGCCTTCTGGTCCGCGCCGGGCACGTGGTGGTCCAGCCACAGCTCCGCCTGGATGTCCGCGGACAGCGCCCGCGCGTCGCGAGAGTCGGGGGAGAGCGTGAAGAGCGTCTCCAACTGCTCCTGCGCCATGGTGAGGTCGCTCGGGTTGCCCTTCAGGGCGGCGGCGCGCGCCGTGCGCAGGTGCGCGTCCACCTCCTGGCGCACCTGGCCCCGGTGGACGAACCACGCCACCGCCGCCGCGAGCACCACCGCGACGACACCAATCTGGAGCAGGGCACTTCCCAGCCCCTCGCGACGCTTCCAGTCACCGCGACCCGACGTGTCCATGGGGGTGGCCTCACGCGCAAATATTGAAGGTTTTCAGACAGTTATGCGAAGTAAGACGGGGATGGACAGATAGGTCCGACCTCCCGGGGTGTCAACGGCCGGGGCGGCATGCACGCGGGGCGGCGGACCCTGGAGGCACGCGATGGCGGTCTACACGACACTTCCCCCCGAAGCCTTCACCCACGTGGCGGCCGCCTACGGCCTGGGCGCCGTGCGCGGGATGACGCCCATTCCGCAGGGCTCCATCAACACCAACCACCGGCTGGAGACGGACGCCGGCCGCGTCTTCGTGCGCCACACGACGGTGCGCTCGGAGGAGGACCTGCGCTTCGAGGCCGCGCTCCTGGAGCACCTGGCGCGCGCGCACTTCCCGGCGCCCGTGCTGCTCATGCCCCAGGGGCCGGACCCCTTCCTGTCGCTGGAGGGCGGGCGGATCAGCGTCTTCAAGTGGCTGGCCGGCGAGGAGCTCACCCGCGCGCAGCTCACCCCGGACCTGCTGGAGCGCCTGGGCGAGGAGCTGGGGAAGTTGCACCGCACCACGGAGTCCTTCGGGGGCTCGCGGCAGAACCCCTACGGCCCGGAGGTGGTGAAGGGCTGGCTCACGGGGCTGCGCGAGCGACCGGAGCCGGAGCTGGCGTCGGTGGCGGCGGAGCTGGAGGGATTGCTCGCCCGCGCGGAAGCAGCGCACCCGGGGCTGGAGCCCCGGGGCGTCATCCACGCGGACCTCTTCCTGGACAACGTGAAGTGGCTGGGCGACCGCGTGGGCGCCTTCTTCGACTTCGAGATGGCGTGCGTGGACGCGTACGCGCGCGACGTGGCCATCACCCTCAACGCGTGGTGCTTCGAGGGGACGTACCAGCCACCGCTCTGCCAGGCCTTCCTGCGCGGCTACCAGGATGCCCGGCCGCTGGCGGAGGTGGAGCGGGCCGCGCTGTACGGCCACGCCCTCTACGGCGCGGTGCGCTTCACCGCGAGCCGCATCCGCGACTACCACCTCTCCCCGCTGGGCGCGGACAAGCTCGCGCCCAAGGACTTCCGCACCTACCTGGCGCGGGCGCGGGCCCTGGCGGAAATGGGGCCGGACGGACTGCGCGCGCTCACGGGGACGTGACTAGATGCCGGAGAGGATCTTCCACTCCTTGTCGACCTTCTGGAAGACCATCTGCTCCAGCTCCGAGTCCTGCTGGGGCCGGGCGTTGAGGCCGGGCATGCGCCAGGACGCGTTCCAGTAGTAGATGGCGAAGGCGACCTCCTCGTCGTCGCGGACCTCCACGCGGCGGACGTTGATCTCCACCTTGGGGGTCTGCACCCGCTGGAAGAGCGCCTGCATGTGCGCGCCCAGGTTCTCCGCGGTGAGGTCGTCCGACACGTCCTCGGTGCCGCCGTCGTCGCGGAACTTGGGGGACACCAGGCTCTGGATGGCCTTCGCGTCGCGGGCTTCCAGGGCGGCGCGGTAGCGCTCCATGACGCCGAGGATGGCGCGGGTGTCGTCGGTGTCCTGCAACTCCGTGCCGGGGATGCGCTTCGGGGCGCACGCGGCCAGGAGGAGGACGGCGCAGAGGGCAGGGAAGCGTGGGTTCATGGCGGGGCCTTATGGGTTCAACCACATGGGTGTCAACCCATTCCCAGGCCCCGCCCGTACCGCGTGCTTTGACTATTTGGCGCGGATGACTTCAGCGATGAAGCGGTTGAGGACGGGCACCTCGTTGTCGAGGATCTTCATGCCCTCGGACTCGATGACCTTCTCTCCGATGAACGCCACGGCCTTGAGCAGGAAGGGGAGCTTGAGCTTGATCTCCCCGTCCATGGTGCGCTCCGTCTCATCGCCCACGGCCCGCAGGCGCAGCACGCCGGTGTTGACCATCATGTTGGAGATGGTCTGGGACGTGGGCGTGTTGGTGAACGACAGCTCCTTCTTGCGCTTGTCGTAGGTGGACGTCTCGATGAAGGCGAACCACTCGGGCGGCACCTTCTTCGTGCCGATGGTGGCGATGACGGGCTTGGGGCGGTAGCGCACGCGGCGGTGCACGCGGTCCCCGTCCGTCTTCACCTCCAGGGGCTGCAGCTCCAGCAGCACGCCGTGGTGCTGCAGGAGGAACGGGAAGTAGCGCTCGTCGAGGAGCGCACGCTCCACCTCGTCCACCGTGCCCTGGATCCGCTGCTTCTTGACGAACTGCATGCTCCGTCCACCTCCGGAATGTGTCGCCCGCGTCTAGCGGAAAGCCTGTCGCGGCACCAGGGGCCCGCGAAAGGTCGTCTGCTCGAAGTCACATCGCTCGCGCCACTCGGTGGCGGAGGCCCGGAAGGCCGCTCCGTAGTCCGGCAACGCCCCCACCTCATGCCGCACGGCGCCGCAGTCGCCCGCCAGGTAGCCGGCTTCAATCTTCAGGCGCATGGCCTCGCGGCGGATGGCCTCCGGCAGTCCGGTGTCCGACAGCGCGCGTTGCAGCTGCTCCGCCGCGAGTGCCGGCGCACCCACCTGGTGCAGCCTGCGCCCCAAGAGGTAGTGCAGCCAGGGGTCCTGGGGCGACACGAGCAGGGCGCGGTCCAGGAGCAGGAGGCGCAGCTCCTCGTGCGGCGCGCGGAAGTACGCCTCGATGGGCGCCCGGCGCGACGGGGTCTCCAGCGCGGCCAGCTTCACCTGCGCGGTGCGCGTCACCTCCGGCCCCGCGTTGAGGGAGAGCGCGGTGGTGAGGAACGCGCGGGATGCGTCCACGTTGTCCAGGTGGAGGGCCACGTCCGCGCGCGCCATGGCCACCTCGGCGGCGAGCGCCGGCCGGTCCTTCACCTGCTCGGCGAGCGAGTCCAGCACGCCCGCCGCGTCCGCCGGGCGCTCCAGGGCGTCCAGGGCTGCGGCCTGTCCCAGTTGGAAGGACGGCTCCTCCGGCTGGAGCGCGGCGGCGCGCTGGTAGCGCACCAGCGCGTCCTGCGGATCACTGGCGAGCGCGTCGCGGGCGGAGTCGGACAGCCGGGCCACCTCGCGGGCGCAGGCGCGGGAGAAGAGGCTGCCGGTGCGGAAGCGGGCGAAGGCGCGCGCGAGCGTGGAGTCGTCCAGGGGCAGCGCGTCCAGGGTGCGCTCCCACTCGGTGACGAGCTCACCCAGGGGGCGCCCATAGGCCGCGTCGAAGTCCGCGTGCGCGTAGACGGTCCGCAGCCGGTCCGCGCCGTAGGTGTCCGCCAGGTAGCGCAGGAACGAGCCCGCCACGGTGTACGCGCGCGCCGGGGCGGACTGGTAGAAGCCCTTGGGCCCCATGAGGTCGCGCATGTCCGGGGCCATCCCCTGACGGCGCATCCCCGCGGCCCACTGGTGCAGGGTGAGCTCCCCCTGCACGGGGTCGTCCGCGGCCACGGCGATGCCCTCGATGAGGCCCATCAGCGGCCACACGCCCAGCCGGGTGGTGACGCGGAAGAAGCCCGAACCGGCGGGGCCCGCCATCACGTGCGCCAGCTCGTGGTGCAGCGTGGAGTGGGGGAAGGGCTTGTCCTGGATGTGCAGCTCCGTGCGCCAGGGCTTGGCGAACTGGGTGCGGCCGGCGCCCACCAGCCGCTGCTTCTCGTCCTCGGAGCGGTAGAGCCACACGCGCACGCGCTCCGTGGGGGCCACGCCCAGGAAGTGCGCCGTCTGGGCGTAGCGGAACTCCAGGTCGCGGGCCATCCGGTCCACGTCCTCGCGGGCCTTGCCGCGCGGGTAGTGCAGGACGAAGTGCTCCGTCTCACGCACGCCGCCCAGCTGCTCCGCCAGGTACGCGTCCGTCATGCGCAGCCCCAGCTGCGGCGCGCGCGTCTCCAGCATCCCGATGCCCACGGCGCAGAGCGCGACGAGCCCCAGGCCCCCCAGGCGCGCGCCCTTGAGCGCGAGCCTCCCGGTGCGCACGTCGAGCAGCGCCATGGCGAGCCCCACGAAGGCGCATGCCCACAGCAGCGTCTCCACGCGGAACCAGCCCAGCGCGGCCGTCATCTGGAGGGCCTCGTCGTAGAGCGGGCCGGGCAGGTGGCCCAGGAAGACGTTGAAGGCGAACACCTGGGGCCCGAAGACGATGGGCTGCACCGTGACGACGAGTGAAGCCAGGAGCAGCAGCGCATACAGGCCCGCCGCGCCCCGGGGCCGGGCCGTCGCGAAGCCCAGGAAGACGCCCGCCGCGGAGGCCAGCAGGGCGGAGGGCACGGTGAGCAGGGGGTAGAAGCCCGCCAGCTCGAACGGGTCGCACGCGGTGCGGAAGCGGGCGAAGAGCAGGGCGCACACGAACGGGGGGAGGAGCACCCCCAGGTTCAGGACGACGCTGGCGCCCAGGGCCCTTCCCACGGCGGTTCCGGGGAGGGCGGAGGCTTCCGCCCGGGCGGGATG
>NZ_RAWA01000360.1 GCF_003611675.1 Corallococcus sp. CA053C | reverse complement strand
GGCCCCACCCAGGGCACCGAGCTGAGCGCCACCGTGAAGGTCACCGGCCGTGGCGAGTTCCTGGTGAAGGCCGGCCAGTGGCGCTCCTGGGAGGGCACCCTCTCCAGCACCATGAAGGGCCCGGCCCGGCCGGCCGTGAACCTGCCCGTGGGCACCTACAAGGCCCGCCTCGCGCCCGTCAGCGCCCAGCAGGCCGCTCCCGCGCCGCAGGCCAGTCCCGAGCCCCAGGGCGCGCCTCAGGCCGCCCCGGAAGCCCCCACGCCTACCGCGACGCCGCCCGCGCCGTAGCCGGCGGCCCGTCCGACGCGCGCACCAGCCGCACCACGGCGTCCACCCACTCCGGGTGGGCGTTGAGGGACGGCACCAGCGTCAGCGACTCGCCCCCGGCCTCCACGAACTGCTCCCGCGCGCGGATGCCCACCTCCTCCAGCGTCTCCAGGCAGTCCGCCACGAAGGCCGGGCACATCACCGCCAGCCGCTTGACGCCCTTCGCCGCCAGCTCCGGCAGCACGATGTCCGTGTAGGGCTTCACCCACGGCGTGCGCCCCAGCCGCGACTGGAAGGACACGGTGTAGCCGCCCTCCGGCAACGCCAGTCGCTGCGCCAGCAGCCGCGCCGTGGCGAAGCACTGCGCGCGGTAGCAGTGCCGGTTCGCGTCCCCCAGCACGTCGCAGCAGCCCGCGGACGCAAGACAGTGCTTCCCCGTCGGGTCGCTCTTGCGCATGTGGCGCTCCGGCAGCCCGTGGAAGCTGAACAGCACATGGTCCGCCCGCGCCTCGGCGATCACCGGCCGGGCCACCGCCGCGAACGCATCCAGGAAGCCCGCGTCGTCGTAGAAGGCCGGCACCGCGCGCACGTTGGGCACGTCCCAGCCCTCCGCCAGCACCTCGTAGGTGCGCGCCAGCGACGACGACGCGGACGACGCGGCCTCGTGCGGGTACAGCGGCAGCACCGTGAACTCCGACACGCCCTTCGCCTTGAGCTGCGCGATGGCGTCCGGCAGGGACGGGTTGCCGTAGCGCATGGCGAGCGCCACTTCGTAGTCCGCCTTCAGCCGCTCCGCGACCGCCGCCTCCAGCGCGCGGCTGTACACCAGCAGCGGGGAGCCCTCCTTCATCCACACCTTGCGGTACGCCTCCGCGCTCTTCGCGGGGCGGAACGGCAGGATGAACAGGTTGAGCAGGAACCAGCGCCCCACGGGGTTGATGTCGATGACGCGCGGGTCGTTGAGGAACTCGCGCAGGTAGCGGCGCACCGGGCCTGACTCGGGCGCGTCCGGCGTCCCCAGGTTGACGAGCAGCAGTCCCCGCTTCGTGCTTGGCAAGCTCATGCGCGCAACCGCTCCGGCGGGAAGGAAGTCAGTGCAGCGAGTGCGGCAGCGTGAGCGCGAACTCCGCGATGCGCGCCTCGAAGCGCGTGCCGTCCGGGCGCACCATCTCGTAGGTGCCGCGCATCGTGCCGAAGGGCGTGCGCAGCATCGCCCAGCTCGTGTACTCGAAGCGCTCGCCCGGCCCCAGCTTCGGCTGGCGACCTACCACCCCTTCGCCCTTCACCTCGTCGATGTGGCCCTGGGCATCCGTGATGACCCAGTGCCGGGCGTGCAGCTGCGCGGGGGCGCTGCCCTCGTTGAGGATCTCCACCTTGTACATGAAGGCGAACTGCCCGGACTCGGGCGTGCTGCGCTCCGGCCAGAAGGTCGGCTCCACGGTGACGCGGATGCCATCGGTGGTGGCGGTGGACATGGCGGGAGACTTGGCAGCGACGCCCGCCCGATGCAAGCGAAACACAAGCCTGCTTCAGCTCCGCTCCTGCTCCCGCACCGGCGGCTCCGGCTGCTTCCCGGCCTCCGCCACCTCCGGCGGCTTGGGGAACACCAGCGACGCGAGGATGGCCACCACCAGGCACCCGGCGATGACCGCCAGCGAGATGCCAATGGGGATCTTGTAATAGCCCTCGATGAGCATCTTCACGCCCACGAAGCCCAGGATGACGCCGAGCGCGACCTTGAGCAGGTGGAACTTCTCCATCAGGCTGGAGACGACGAAGAAGAGCGAGCGCAGCCCCAGGATGGCGCAGACGTTGGACGTGTAGATGATGAACGCGTCCTTGCTGATGCCCAGCACCGCGGGGATGGAGTCCATCGCGAAGAGCAGGTCCGTGGCCTCCACCACCATCAGCACGATGAACAGCGGCGTCACCTTGCGCCGGCCGTCCTCGGTGATGAAGAAGCGGCTGCCGTCACCCTGGCGCGCCACCGGCAACAGGCGCCGGGACATCTTCACGATGAAGCCGGCCTCCGGATCCACGTCCTCGTCGTCGCCGGACTTCAACATCTTCAGGGCCGTGTACACGAGGAACGCGCCGAAGATGTAGATGAGCCAGTGGAACTTCGCCACCAGCGCCGTGCCCGCGATGATGAGCACCGCGCGCATCACGAACGCGCCCAGGATGCCCCAGAAGAGCACCCGGTGCTGGTGCTGCGGCGGCACCCGGAAGTAGCCGAACACCATCAGGAAGACGAAGAGGTTGTCGACCGACAGCGCGTACTCCACCACGTACGCCGTCAGCCACTCCAGCGCCGGGCCCTTGCCACCGTAGTGAAAGATGCCTCCACAAAACGCGAGGCTGATGCTCACCCACACGAGCGTCCACAGCGTCGCCTCCTTCGGCGACACCGCGTGTTCCTTGCGGTGGAACAGCCCCAGGTCCAGGGCGAGCATCGCCAGGACGAAGACGTTGAAGCCCACCCAGGGCCAGAGTGTTTCCGTCATCACGTGCGCCCGTTCCCGGTCCGAAGACGCCGCGCGAGCCGCGACACCCCGGGGGAGGTGCCGGCTCGCGCGTCCAGCCTGCTGCCTACCCCGGGAAGCGCCCCGGGGGCTACTCCCATTCCGTCGCGGGCCGGCGCAGCACCACCACGGAACGCCCCGCCGCCTGCACCTTGCCCCCCGCGGGCGTGTGCGTGCGCTGGGACTCGCCCGTGGCCGCCGTGTCCACCACCAGCTCCCAGTCCGCGCCCCACTCCAGCGCGGGCAGGAGGAAGGTGATGGGCTCGTGGTGCGCGTTGAGCAGCACCAGCAACGTGTCCCCGACGATGCGGTGGCCCTCGTCGTCCGGCGTGGCGATGGCGTCCCCGCCCAGCAGGAAGGCCAGGGAGCGCACATAGGGCTTCTCCCAGTCCTCCCGCTTCATCTCCTTGCCGTCCGGCCGGAACCACGCCAGGTCCTTCAGCTCGCTGTCCCAGATGTGGGCCCCGCGGAAGAAGCGGCGCTTGGAGAGGACGGGCTGCTCGCGCCGCAGCTTCGTGATGCGCGCGGTGAACTCCAGCAGCTGGCGCTGCTTCTCGTTCAGCTCCCAGTTCACCCACGACAGCTCGGTGTCCTGGCAGTAGGCGTTGTTGTTGCCCTTCTGCGTGCGGCCCATCTCGTCGCCCGCCACCAGCATGGGCACGCCCTGCGACAGGAAGAGGGACGCGAGGAAGTTGCGCTTCTGCTGTTCGCGCAGCGCGTTCACCTTGGGGTCCGTCGTCTCCCCCTCCACGCCGCAGTTCCAGGCGTGGTTGTCATTGGCGCCGTCCCGGTTCTCCTCGCCGTTGGCCTCGTTGTGCTTCTGGCTGTACGTCACCAGGTCGTGCAGCGTGAAGCCGTCGTGCGCGGTGACGAAGTTCACGCTCGCCGTGGGCTTCCTGCCGGACAGCGCGAACAGGTCGGAGCTGCCCGTGAGCCGCGAGCCGATCTCCGCCGCCTGCCGGTCATCGCCCTTCCAGTAGCGCCGGATGGTGTCGCGGTACTTGCCGTTCCACTCGCTCCACAGCACCGGGAAGTTGCCCACCTGGTAGCCGTAGTCCCCCACGTCCCAGGGCTCCGCGATGAGCTTGGCCCGGCTCAGCACCGGGTCCTGGTGGAGGATCTGGAAGAAGGCCGCGCGGGTGTCGTAGCCGTGCCTGTCCCGTCCCAGCGTCGTCGCCAGGTCGAAGCGGAAGCCGTCCACGTGCATCACTTCCACCCAGTAGCGCAGCGAGTCCGCCACCAGCTTCAGCGCGTACGGGTGCGTGGCGTTCCACGAGTTGCCGCACCCGGTGAAGTCCATGAAGTAGCGCGGGTCCTTCTCGCTGAGCCGGTAGTACGCGCCGGCATCCAGCCCCTTGAAGGACAGCGTGGGCCCCAGGTGGTTGCCCTCGCAGGTGTGGTTGTAGACCACGTCGAGGATGACCTCGATGCCCGCGCGGTGCAGCAGCTTCACCATCCCCTTGAACTCCGACACCTGCTCGCCCAGCGAGCCCGACGCGCTGAAGCGCGCATCCGGCGCGAAGAAGCCCAGCGTGTTGTAGCCCCAGTAGTTGACGCGCCCGCGCTGGGTGAGGAACGGCTCGTCCATGTACGCGTGGATGGGCAAGAGCTCCACCGACGTCACGCCCACCTTCTTGAGGTGTTCGATGGAGGCCGGGTGCGCGAGGCCCGCGTACGTGCCGCGCAGGTGTTCGGGGACGCGCGGGTGCAGCTTGGTGAAGCCCTTGACGTGCAGCTCGTAGAGGACCGTCTTGTGCCACGGCACTTCGGGCTTCCGGTCGTCCTCCCAGTCGAACCCGTCCGCCAGGATGACGCCCTTGGGTACGCCCCAGGCGTCGTCCTGCGTGTCCATCACGAGGTCCTCCTCCTTGCTCCCGTGCACGTAGCCGTGGATGGGGGCCTTGGGGTCCACCTTGCCGTGCAGCGCCTTCGCGTACGGATCCACCAGGAGCTTGTGCGGATTGAAGCGCAGCCCCTTCTTCGGCTCGTACGGGCCGTGGACGCGCAGGCCGTACAGGCACCCGGCGTGGACGCCCGGCATGTAGCCGTGCCAGACGTGGTTCGTCGTCTCCAGCAGCGGGAAACGACGGGTCTCCTTCTTCGGGTCGGCGGGGTCGAAGAGGCAGACCTCCACCTTCTTCGCGTGCTCGCTGAAGACGGCGAAGTTCACGCCGTTCCCGTCATACGTGGCGCCCAGGGGAAACGGCCTCCCTGGAAGCACCTCGGCCCTTCTCATCCAGTGCTCCTCTCCATCTCCAGCAACACCACCGGGAACTCCGCCAGGAGCGGCCCCAGGGCCAGCCCCTTGCCTCCCGGCCCCTGCTGGGGACGGACCTGACTCCCGGTGAAGACGTTGCGGAACATCATGCCCGCATATGCCTCCGGAAGGTCCAGGAACGTGCCGTCGTACGCCTTCGAAAGCCCCCCGGACTCCAGCGCGTCCAGGGTGTAACGCGGCGCGCAGGCCACCAACACCGAGTCACCGTGCGTCCGAGCGAAGCCCACCGCCGCGGGCGCCCGGGGCCCGGACAGTTCCAGGGCCACGTAGCCGCCCTGGCGGAACAGGTCCGCGTGCTTCTGGCGCAGCCGCAGGGACTCCGCCAGGACGAAGAGCTTCACCTGGCCGTCGTCCAGGTCCTTCGACAGCCGGGCGCAGAGGGCCTGGCGGTCCTTCGCCGCCTCGGCGTCCAGCGCCGTGAGCAGCCTCTCCCGCAGGGCGTAGTCCACCGGCCGGCGGTTGTCCGGATCCACCAGCGACAGGTCCCACAGCTCGCAGCCCTGGTACGTGTCCACCACGCCGGGCGACGCGAGCTTCAAGAGCAGCTGCCCCAGCGCGTTGTACTGGCCCGCGCGTTCAATGCGGCGCTTGAACGTGCGCACGTCGTCCAGGAATGCCTTGCCCGTCTTCGGGTCGAAGCACGCGTCCACGTAGCGCGCCATCGCGTCGTCATAGGCGCTGTCCGGGTTGGTCCACGAGGTGCGGACCTTGGCCTCCTTGATGGCCTTGCCCATGTATTCGCGCACGCGGCGGTGGAACTCCGCCATCTCCTGCGCGGACACCTGTTCGCCCATGGGCCACGCGCCCACCACCGTCTGGAAGAAGAGGTAGGTGTCGTTGGACGAAGGCGCAGGCCCCGAAGGCAGGTGCGAGACGAACGGCTGCGTCAGGTCCGCCCACGCCCGCGCCCGCTCCCGCCAGGCCTCTGGCAGCTCGGTGAGGACGTTGATGCGCGCGCGCACGTCCTCGCTGCGCTTGGTGTCGTGGGTGCTGGAGGTGAGCATGCTCGCCGGCCAGTGCGCCACGCGCTCCTCGTTGCGCTGATGGAAGAGGGTGGCGCGCATGCCGAAGTGCTCCGGCTCGCCGCCCACCTCATTGAGGCTCACCAGCCGGTTGTAGATGTAGAAGACCGTGTCCTCCAGGCCCTTGGCCATCACGGGGCCCGTCACCTGCTGCAGCTTCATCGCGAAGCGCAGCATCACGGCCCGCTCCTCGTCGCCCACGTGGTCCGGGTAGCGGCCCAGGAGGATGTCGCGCAGGAAGTCGAAGATGGACGCGTTGGTGGTGGGGTTGCGCTCCTTGGCGCGCTGGAGGGTCCACTCGATGTATTCCACGTCGCGCGCGTCCAGCTCCGCCCGCCAGCCGTCCACGTAGGTGCGGTAGACGGGGAACAGCGCGATGAACTCGATGAGCGCGCGCCGCAGGCTGTTGAGCGTGAAGTCGCGCGTGCGCCGGTTCATCTCCGAGATGCGGTTGAGCTCGTGCGACAGCACGTTGATCTCGCTCGCCATGGACACGCGCATGATGAGCAGCTTCTTCTGGTACACGAGCTCCGCGAAGTCCTGCGTGCTGCCCGCGAAGCGCTCGTACGTCTCCGTCAGGTGCGCCTCCGCCGCCGGGTGCACGAACAGGCCGCTCACCGCGTTGGCGAAGCGGTAGCCGGTGGTGCCGTGCACCGCCCACGCCTCCGGGATGCGCTCACGGCCGCCCTGGATCTTCTCCACCGACACGAAGAGCGCCTTGCGCAGCGGGCTGTCCGGCGTGCCCATGACCTCCGAGCGCCACTTCTCCCGCAGCAGCGCCTCCACCTGCGGCCAGCGCGCGGCCTGCCCCTCCTTCGGGTCCGCGTCGAACCGGGCCCGCGCGCGCTCCACGAAGAAGCGCTCCTGCAGATCCAGGAAGTAGGCGGTGGGGTCGAAGAGGCCGTCCGGATGGTCGATGCGCAGGCCGGTGACGCACCCCTCGCGCAGCCACTGGAAGATGAGCTGGTGGGCCTCCAGGAAGACGTCCGGGTCCTCCACGCGGATGGCGGCGAGGCCGTTGATGTCGAAGAAGCGGCGGTAGTTGATCTCCTCCCCCGCCACGCGCCAGTGCGCCAGCCGGTAGCTGCACTCCTGGAGGAGCGCGTCCAGCATGTCGAACGAGCGCACGTTGCCGGGGGTGCCGTTGAACGCGAGGACGTTCTCGTCCACGTACGCCTGCAGCTCCGGGCTGTCCGCCACCACCGCGGCGAGCCGGCGCTTGATGACCTCCTTCTCCCGGTGCCGCTCGATGACCTTCGCGCGGTCCACCTCCGTGCGCGGCGGCAGGTGCTCCAGCGCGGTGAGGATGGAGAGCAGCTCCACCAGGTGCGGGTGCTCCGCGCCCAGCTGCGTCCGCACCCGCTCCAGCCCCAGGCGCAGCACGCGCGCGTACTGGCGCGGGGCCACCGGCAGCTTGTGGTCGTAGTAGTGCAGGTGGAAGGCACCGGCCTCGAAGGACAGCTTCAGCTCCCCCCGCTCCAGCACGATGCCGTACTGGTCCCCGAGGATGGGCAGCAACACCTTGTCCGCCAGTTCGTCCTTCACCGGCCGCCAGTCGATGTCGAAGAACTTCGCGTAGACGGACGACGGGCCGTTCTCCAGCACGTCCAGCCACAGCCGGTTGTCGCGCTCGATGCCCATGTGGTTGGGCACCACGTCCAGCACCTGCCCCAGCCCGTGCTCGCGCAGGGCGGCGCAGAAGGTGGCGTGGTCCTCCGGCGTGCCCACCTCCGGGTTGAGCCGCTGGTGGTCCACGCAGTCGTAGCCGTGGGTGCTGCCCGGCGTCGCCTTCAGATAGGGGGAGGCATAGAAGTCGCTCACCCCCAGCCGCGCCAGGTACGGCACCGTCGCCATCGCGTCCCGGAAGGTGAAGCCCTGGTGCAGCTGCATCCGGTAGGTGGACAGCGGCGTGACGCGCCGCGACTCCAATTCGCGGCGCACCTGGGCGAACAGGCCCTCCGCCAGCCCCTCCACCGTCGTGTTCGTGCCATCCGCGTCCGCCTGCCGCGCGGTGCGCGCTCCTGCCTCGTGGCTGTCCTGGAACATGGGACCCTCAGGTAGGCCCGACGCGGCGCGTCCGCCAGAGCGCAGATGCCTGTCCGCCCCCTTTTCAACGCTCCAGGGGCCGCGAGTCGCAGGGGAAAAAGCTGAGGGCCCGTCCCGCGCGATGCGTGACGAGCCCCCGGGGTCCTTCGGAAGACCAGCGTCGGCCCCGATGGGCCCTTCGCCAATCAGCTCAGCTGCTTGTTCACCAGCGAGGTCATCTCGAACATGGTGACGTTCTTCTTGCCGCCGAAGATGGGCTTCAGCTTGTCGTCGGCGTTGATCTGCCGCTTGTTCTTCGCGTCCTGGAGGTTGTTCTTCTTGATGTAGGCCCAGAGCTTCTTCACAACCTCGGTCCGGGGCAGCGGCTTGGGGCCGACGATCTCCGCGAGCGCAGCGGAAGGCGTCATCTCCTTCATGAAGGACGCGTTCGGCTTACGAGCGCCTTCGGTCTTCTTCGCGGCGGACTTCTTGGCGGCGGGAGCGGCAGTGGTCTTCTTCGCAGCGGCTTTCTTGGCGGCCATTCGTCTTGTGTCTCCTCCCCTCCGAAGGGGACGTTGCACGGCGTGCTTGCGTCTTCAAGCTAGAGCCGATGGCGCGTAGTAGCACGGCCAAGCTCGAAAAACAGTGCCCATCGCGTGCTTTTTCCCTCGGGAAACGCCCGAAGCGATGGGTTCGGAGGCTAGAACTCGGCCCCGCAGCGCATTCTTCCCTCGGGAGCGGAAGCCTCGTGATGCGTCCGGAGCCCTAGAAGCCGGCCCGGCAGCGCGTTTTCCCTCGGGGATTGCGTCAACGAACGCGTCCGGAGGCGGATTGCCGGCCCCGCGCCCGCGCGTTCCCTCGGGGACACCGCCCCATTTCGGCGGTGGACGGGATGTGTCTTTTCGGATGAAACAGCGCCCATGAATGCCCTCATCACCGGCGCCGGCGGCTTCCTGGGGACCTGGCTCGCGCGCGCGCTGGTCGCTCGCGGCGACCGTGTTTCATGCCTGTTGCGCCCCACCACGGACACCCGCGAGCTGGAGAAGGCGCTCGAAGGGCACCCCTGGCAGCGGGTGGTGGGGGACGTGACGGACCGGGCCTCGCTGGATGCCGCGGTGCGGGGCGTGGACGTCGTCTTCCACCTGGCGGGCATCCGCCGCGCGGCGAAGAAGGACGAGTTCCTGCGCGTCAACGCGGGCGGCACCCGCCTGTTGTGCGAAGCCCTGGCCGCCCTCCCCGTCACGGAAGGCACCTCGCGCCCCCGGCTGGTGATGTGCGGGTCGCTGGCCTCGCACGGCCCCTCCACCCGGGAGCGCCCCCATGTAGAGGAGGACGCCTTCCATCCCCATGAGTGGTACGGCGAGAGCAAGGCGGAAGCCGAAACCATCGCCTTCTCCTTCCAGGACCGGCTGCCCGTCACCGTGATTCGCCCGCCGCGCATCCTGGGCCCTGGAGACCGGGAAAACCTGTCGTTCTTCAAGATGGTGAAGCAGGGCATCCGCCTGGAGCTGGCCGGAGGCCCCCGTCCGCTGTCCCTGGTGGACGTGGAGGACGTGGTGGACCTGCTCATCCTCCTGGCGGAGAAGCCGGAGGCCGTGGGGCAGGCGTTCTTCTGCACCTCGCCGGAGCGACTGACACTGGAGGAGATGCAGGACCTGGGGGCGAAGGCGCTGGGGTACCACCCGCGCACGGTGCGCATGCGCCCGGCGGTGCTGACGGCCCTGGCGACGGCGGCGGACGGGGTGACGCGGCTGACGGGCCGCAAGCTGCCCCTGAACCGGAAGCTGGCGCGGCAGCTGCTGGCGCCGGCCTGGACGTGCTCGGGGGCCAAGGCCGAACGGCTGCTGGGCTTCCGGCCGCGAAGGAACCTGGCGGAGTCCATCACTCGCAGTGGTGAATGGTATCGCGCGCAGGGCTGGTTATAGACCCATGCGTCCAAAGGGTGGGCCCCCCGGCCCGCCCCCGTCCGGCATCGTTGACCGG